>PWEO01000163.1 GCA_003553525.1 Clostridiaceae bacterium | reverse complement strand
GAAGGGCTTCGAAGGATCGTCGTGAGCAAAGAGGACTTTGAGGCGTTGCCACACTCGGTAAGTCTAAAAGAGCAACTTGCGCTCCAGGGCATTAGCCCGGAAGAGAGCTTTGTCTATCTTACCCGGCGAAAAGGAGGCGGTATCGATGAACTCTATAATTCATAAGGAAAGCCCGATGACCATCGCCTTCAAACAGATAAAGGATAAACTTTACCATAATACCAACGCTTTTGTATACTTAATTATCCTGCATCTGATCGGCTACTTTTTTTCCTTCAGCACCGGTATGGGCTTTGGTTCCAGTGGGAATTCCTTTGAATTTATTTATCGGAATTTCACCCCCACAACGCTGTATGTGTTGACGATCCTCTGGATGATCATGCAGGGATTTACATTAGCTGAAGAAAAAAGCCGGCAGTATTATATGGTATCCAATAATTTTACCGCCTACTTCTCTGACATCGCCGTATTGGAAATTTACGCTTTGATCGGGGGAACGCTGACGCTTTTCTCCGGCTTCTTACTACAGGTTTTCGGAACTATATTTATGGAGAACTTTGTGCTGCACTCGCTTTACGGTTCCATGGGGACTCTCAACTATCTTACACTGTTTCTCACCGGCACTCTGTACTTTTTGATCTTCGGTACCGCAGCTTATTTAGTGGGGATCCTGCGTGTCCGTTATCAAACCCGTTTTGCCCTGGGGGCTTTAGCAGCAGCGGTGGTTATTATTCTTCTCAGTATTCTCAGTGCTTCTATTTTACAGCGTCCCATATTCATTGATGTTGCCTCCCTGTTTCGTTTTTATTTGGAGGAGACCCGATTTTTCATCTGGTTAATCAAAGTCCTTCTCACCATTGCCGCCCTATACGGACTGAGTTACGTTAGTATAAAAAATATGGAGGTGAATCGGTCATGATCAGTACTTTATATCTTATTATAAATCTAGTAATATTTGCCCTCGTGGGGATTGCAGGAGTCCTGGTCCTTCGATCTATCGGCAGACGGGTGTCTAAAAAACTTTCCGTCCGTTTAATCGGACTCTATACGGTTGTTCTGCTGCTGTCTCCGATTCTGGCGGGTTTCATTGTGGAAGAGGTGGAACGGAAAGAACCGGTGGATGTGCCGGAGTACTACTATGAACAGGTTTTCGAAAATTACGAAGAACGGAATCTGGAAGATTTACAACAGGATGAGTATCTTCGTCAGCTAACGGTATCGGAAATTCCTGTGGATATGGAAAGTTTTTCAGAGGATTCTCCGCTGTGGATCGCCTCTTCTGATCACGGTGAGCTTTATACTTACCACTTAATCATTGAAGTAACCGATACCGTGGACCAGGTGGTGATCACACAGTTTGTCCAGCGCTTTTTCGTTGACAGCATTGACATCAGTAAGCAGTTCATTCCCTGGAGCTGGTCCATAGCCGATAAAAAACTGCAGGCCAAAGTTCCTGAAGTTAAGATTAATCTATATAGCCTGTCCCCTACCAAAATCGCCTTCCATTTCGACGGATCTCTTTCGGAAATTCTGCAGGAGCAACAAACCCTCGGACAAAGTTTCGGTCCCGCTCCAAGAGAAGGTATGATCCAGTGGATTCAAATCCCCGAGGAGTTGGAATTTTACTACCGTGGACGGGGTCCCTGGCGAATCAAACAGTGATCGGCACCGAAGTTCAGCGGACAACGGGACGGAGTAATTGTCCTCTTTAGAAGTCCTGGAAGTTTCAATATGTCTTTATCCTGTAAAAGAAAGATTCTTGAAAAAAGGGGGATCCATCCAATGAAAAAATCAAACGCTGTTGTTACTTTTATGGTACTTATAATAGTCGGGATTACGATCACCGGAGGTAGAGAAAACAACCCCTCTTACCATGATGCCGTGGCTAAAGAGGATATCCGTGAAATTTGGGAGGATGTTGTAAAAAAGCAGGATATTAATCCTTCCAGCGCATATATTTTAGATGAACATATGGAGGGTTTCCGGATTTTGCTTTCCGGGGATCATCATACCGTAGCAGATTTGATGTTGGAGTTTGTCTCTTACAGAAATCCGCAAGAAGGCCATATTTTTAATATTAAGTACCGAAAAAATCAGGGGGCCACAAATATTCTTAAAAGAAACAGCATCGATCCTTCCTTTCAAGGTTTTTATAGCAGAGAAAATATCAGCGTGGACAAGATGGTGGATTTCGTAGCAAATTTAAACTTTGAAGCCATTGAAAATTTACAGAATCATCAAGGGGATTATTTGGAAATCATGACCCATGGAAGTCCGTCATTTATGGATCATATTATTAAGGAAGAGGCATTGGAGTATTACAGGATTCATGAACATCATTTGGAAAAAGTGTCCCTTTCATCGGTGAGTCAATCTTCCAAAAAAAAGCTGCTTCCGATTTACATCTCCGTTGTTCATAAGGATGAGGTAAACCGAAACATGACCCGCTATAAAAGCTACAGAAAAGCGGTTGTTCTTATGGAGGTTGATGATATTTTACTTACAGAGGTCTACCCAAATGCAAAACCAGTGAGTTTAAGGGAGCAGGACAATCAAAACGCCCCTTTATCTTCCTTGACTCCCCCGTCTATTCGACAAAAAGGAGGCGACATTGATGAATACGATCATTCATGACGAATCAAAAATGACGGTGGCTTACCGCCAGTTTAAAGACAAACTTTACCATAATGCTTTTTCATTTACACAGCTGATCGCTCTTCAGGCTTTGGGATACCTTTTTTCCTTCAATGCAAGCACCACCGCAAGTGGAAGTGATTATTACTATGTTTATATCCAAAACATCAACCCGATTCCACTGTTTACAATGACCCTTATCTGGATGATTATTCAGGGGTTTTCTCTATCCGGAGAAAAAAAGCGGGAGTATTACCTGGTCTCCAATAATTTTACCGCGTATTTTTCCGATATTGCGGTGTTGGAAGTTTATGCTGTGGTCATCGGTATTACCATGATCTTTTCGGGACCCATGCTTCAAATGCTGGCAAACTTGAGCCTCGGAACTTTTCAGCCTGGAGCGGCCTATGAAGCCATGACATTTCTAAATTATCTGTCGCTGTTTGTCACCACAACTTTCTATGCCCTGCTTATCGGAGCGGGAGCCTATTTTCTCGGAATCCTCAGGGTTCGGTATCAATCCTTCTTTGTGTTTGGAAGTATCGGCGTAGTGGTACTGCTGATCCTTTGGAGCGTCCTTGGGATCCGGTTTATCGGTCCCGGTATTTCCATCGGGTTTGAAGAACTGAGCAACTTTTATTTACAGGAATCAAACATTCTTATCTGGCTGGTCAAAATTATCGGAAGCATCGCAACTTTTTATTTTCTCAGCTGGATCGGGATACGGAATTTGGAGGTGAATCACTGATGTATGCAATCCTACCCTTTGTTTTTCTTTTGTTTTTAGGGGTCATCGCGGCACTTAGCTATTCCATCGGTAAAAAAATATCCAAAAAACTTTCCATCCGGTTGTTGGGAGTGTACCTGCTAGTCCTTTTACTCTCTCCCTTTCTGGCGGCTTTTACCGGAAACTCCGGCGATGCAGTGGAAGAGATCACCAATATCCCCCCAGATTATTACCTCAGTATACTTGAAAATTATTCAGATTATACCCTGGAGGATCTGCAAAAGGATGATTTTTTAGCTGTGCTTGATGAGCAGGAAATCTCCATTGATGCAGAGAATTTCTCGGTAGAAAATCCCTTTATCATTTTCACTTCGACGCACCACGCCGACGGGTGGTCGGACAGGGATTTTGAAAATTATCTGATCGTGGAAAAAACCACTGCTGTGGAAGACGTAATCATTACCCAATTTCAACAAAGAGCGTTCATCTCAGGTGTGGAAGTTACAGATCAGTTTGAGCCTTGGCAGTGGTTTTTAGAGCAATGGTCACGGGATCAACAGCGACTGAATGTGGAGCTTCATCGATCAGATATCCAGCTGTACTCCCTTTGGCCCCTTCTGCAGGCCTTTCAGTTTGATCAAGCCACTACCAACAGAACCTTTGCACGGGAAATACCCTCGATCGATTCTGGAACCATTCACTGGATCCAGGTGCCCGAGCGTCTTTCCATTAATTTGCAGGGAAGAAAACCTTTTCGGATCATCGACTAAAACACAGCGGGACAGTGGGGACAGCGGGACGGAGTAATTGTCCTTTTTCCCTAAAAACAGGAACACGAAGTAAAAAACATGACATGGTCCAATGTTTTTAAAGCGCCTGTCATAAAGATCTTTATAATAAATAAAAATTTTATTATTATAGAGGGAAAAGAAAATCAAAACGCTCCCCCGGTCTCTCTTTCCTCTTGTTTTTTTCTTCTCTTCCCATGTCTTTCCTTGCCTTTTTCTGCTTTTCCATCCCCTTATCCCTGCTTATTTTCATACAGTCGTCTAATACATCAAATTCCCATTTAGATACATCTCAGGCAACTCTTTGATCACATCCCAGTGTTCTAGGATTTTACCTTCCCGATCGAAACGAAAGAAATCCATCGCACTTTTCTTGTTTGATACGAATTGATCTTTCATGGGATCCTCCTTTCGTGTGATTTTTCGCTACTATGAACTCATAAATAAATAGGAGAATTGTTTAACCCCGCTTTCTGCAGACTTTCCGTCATCAATAGAAGAAGAGGAATGCTTTCATCTCCTGCCATTCCCTTTCTTTTTCACCAATAAAGGAGGAGAATTACTCCATCCCGTGTCCTACCTCCTATTATTTATGGAAAAAAAAGAAGACAGAGGACGATTACTCCGTCCCCGTGTCCTCCCTGTGTCCTCTTTATATTTTTTTTAGCCTTTTAGTTTTTTTGCGATGCCTGCGATATAGCGTCCTTGATACCGGGCTCCGTCCAGTTCGTTTTCAGAGGGCATCCGCGAGCCGTCAGGGGCGGCAATGGTGGATGCTCCATAGGGAGATCCTCCGGTGATTTCATTAATATTTGATTGACCTTCAAACGTATAGGGCAGGCCTGCAATAATCATGCCTTGGTGAAGCATCGTAATATGGGTGCTTAAAATTGTTGATTCTTGACCACCGTGCTGGGTGTTAGAGCTGGTGAATACCCCGCCAATTTTTCCGACTAACTTACCTTCAGCCCATAAACCTCCGGTGGAGTCTAAGAATTGTCTCATCTGGCCGATCATATTTCCGAACCGTGTGGGGGTTCCGAAGATGATAGCATCAGCTTCTGCTAAATCTTCCGGTGTGACAACAGGTAGGGTTCTGAAGGTCTTTTGTGCTTCCGTGGCACCCATTTTTTCTATTACTTCATCGGGTAGTGTCTCAGGAACTCTCATTATTATCCCTTCCATTCCCTCCACTTCTTCAACACCCTCTTTAACCGCTTGGGCCATCTTATAAATGTGTCCGTACAATGAGTAAATCGGTATTACTATTTTCATTGAAAGTCCTCCTTTTAATATTTATCTTATGTTTTCCGGATGAACCGGATATTTTTCAAACTTATTCTTTTAGTTACCCGAAACAAAAATCTTTAAACACTAAATGAGAACAAAAATCATTAGGTGGTAAAAGTGCACGAAAAAAAAGCCCTCCAAAGAGGACTTTCCTTCCATGTGCGAGCTATAAAATTTCCTTTCATTGTTAATGCAACTCAATATCTTACTACACTTGGTCATAACCCTACTTAACTCTGGAATCACGTAATATTAACTGATTTTTCCGGGATTGAGTATTCCCTTAGGATCAAAAGTGCTTTTAATACCCTTCATAATCATAAACGCATCTTTAGACAAGGATTCCTCCAAATATGATTTTTTAGCAAATCCGATTCCATGCTCTCCGGAAACCTGACCTTTTAACTCTCTTGCCCGATCATACAACCGTTGGAATACTTTATCCAGTTTATCCTTCCAAATATCCTCGGGTAAATCATCCCGAAGGATATAAATATGAAGGTTTCCATCACCGGCATGGCCAAAGCTCTTAATACGGATGTCAAACTCATCCTTCAACTCATTGGAGTACTTTACAAATTCCGCAATATTATTTCTCGGTACTACAACGTCGCACTCATCCATTTCCGTAGTGGAGGATTTAATGGCTTCCAGGAAAGCTCCACGGGCGGACCAGATGGATTCCTGTCTCTCTGCGGTCTCTGAAATTAAAACATCGATAGCTCCCGCTTCAAGACAAATATCTGCCACCACTTCATAGGCATTTTCCACTTCCTCCTTGGAATTCCCATCAAATGATAGTAGTAAATAAGCATCCGAAGATTTATCAGGAAATTCTTTACCCAAGAACTCTTCCGAAGCCATAATGGTGTCTTTTACCATATATTCAATGGCGGTAGGCACATTTTTCGATTTGATAATTTTTGGTACGGTTTCAATGGCGGTTTCCAGTCTTTCAAAAGGAACCAGTAAACTGATCATCTTTTTCGGTAAAGGCAGGAGCCTTAGGGTGGCTTTGGTAACTACAGCCAGGGTACCCTCGGAACCTACTATTAAATCCTTCAGTCCGTATCCTGAACTGTTCTTTACAATCTTTCCACCGACTTCCATTACTTCACCGTTTGGAAGTACCAATTCCAATCCCCGAACATAATCCCGGGTAACACCATATTTTACGGCACGCATGCCTCCGGCATTCGTACTGATATTTCCCGCAAGGGTGGCACTTTTTTCTCCTGGATCCGGTGGATAAAATAAGTCATGGGACTCTACATATTTTGTAAGTTCCATTAAAAGCAACCCCGGTTCTACGGTAACCGTCAGATTTTCTTCGTCAAGTTCCAAAATATTATTCATCCGGCTCATATTCATCATAATCCCACCGTATATAGCAATGGATGCTCCCACAAGACCGGTTCCCTGACCTCGGGGAGTAACGGGAATGTTGTGATCATAGGCATACTTCATGATTTTTGATGTTTCTTCGGTAGAAATTGGTTCCACCAATACTTCGGGCATACTGTTTACTCCAACCAACTCATCTCGTCCAAAGTCTTCACTGATGCCTTCTCCCGTGAATATTCGTTCTTCTCCTACAATGGTTGTTAGAAAATCGACGTCTCTTTGATCTATTTTCTTAAATTTCATGCCGTAACCTCCTCGGACTTTTTAATCTTCTCTAATAGTTCCGGAATTACTTCGTATATGTCTCCAATAATGGCATAATGGGCCACTTGAAAAATCGGAGATTTAGGATCCTTATTGATGGCAAAGATATACTCGGAATTTGTCATTCCCGCTTTAAACTGTACAGAGCCGGAAACCCCACAGGTGATTATCAACTTCGGTCGTACAGTTCTTCCACTAAGACCGATTTGGGTTTTGGGATCTCCCCATCCGGCTTCAATCAATGGTCGGGTCACGGCTACTTTTCCACCGAGTTCCTTAGCCAGCATTTCGATCATTTCAAGATCTTCTTCTTTTTTGATGGCTCTTCCTGCCACCACAATGACTTCCGCATCGGCGATATCTTCTTCAACTTCTTTTACTTTGGAGGATAGTACCGTAATTGCTGAGGAAAGATTCGCCGGTGGTTTGCATATCGTAACTTCCCCCGAGGGCTCTTCCGAACGCTCTGGAGCGTTCATGATTTTATATCTCACCGTAGCAAATTGAGGTCTACTTTTAGGAGTGCAAATCTGAGCCATGATGTTTCCGCCGAAGGCCGGTCGAATTTGGACCAAATCCGTATCCTCTTTCATGTCTAAAATCGTACAGTCCGCCGTCAGCCCGGTTTTAAATCTGGCGGCAACTCTTGGAGCTAAGGATCTCCCTAAGGGCGTAGCTCCTACTAAAACCGTGGAAGGAGAAACCTTATCGATAAAATCTGAAAAAGCTGCAGTATAGGGTTCAATCTTAAAATCTTTAAAGGCTTCATCATCATAGACAAATACTTCGTCCACGCCGTAATGAAGAATTTCCTTTGCCTGTTTTTGAATATTTGACCCGATAAATACCGCAAATACGGGATGGTTAATTTTATCCGCAAGTTCCCGGGCTTTTCCGATCAACTCATAGGTTACGGGATGCACAGCGCCGTTGTCATGATCGACATAAACGGAAACCCCTTTCCAAAGGCTTTTATCAATAAATACTTCGTCTTCTTCCAATATAAAGGCATCTTCCGGTCCTTTATTTACACAGATCATACACATCTTACATGCATCGGTGATCTCTACTTCTCGATTTTTCTCATTCCATTCGATGGCACCAAAGGGACAGATTTTTATGGCTTTATCAATATCTTTAATATTTTTTTGGTTTACAAGAATTCTTGCCATGATAGGCCTCCTTTACTTATTTTTATAAATGAATTTTAAGTCGATTAACTGATCATATAACTTGGTCCCCAGATGCTCCCCTTCCCAGCGTTCACTGGTAGTATTCTGCTCCGGTGGGAATATTTCCTCCACTTGTGTGGGAGATCCGGATAATCCGTATCGTTTTTCATTTTTATCTTTAAAGTTATCTAAGGTTAGCTCATGGATTTCTTGATACTTGGTTTTTTTCTTCAATCGATAGGAAGGCAGTCGAGGCTGAAAAATTCCTTTTTCCACCGTAATTAAACAGGGATAGGTTACCTCTACGGTTTGAATCGTTGTGGGCATTTCCACTTCCAGAATGATGGACTTTTCTTTACTCTCCACAATACCCTTTACATTGGCCACGTGGGGAATTCCCAAATACTCCGCCATTTCCGGTCCTACTTGGGCGGTATCGCCGTCGGTTGTTTGTTTTCCGCAAATAATTAAATCGAAGTCCCCGGCTTGATAAGCTCCTTGGGCTAAGGTGTAAGAAGTAGCCAGTACATCGGCCCCGGCAAAACGGCGATCCGTAAGAAGAAATCCCTTATCAATCCCCATCATATAGGCTTCCCTTATTACTTCCTTTGCTTGGGGAGGCCCCATGGTCATGACATTGATCTCTCCCCCCATTTTTTCTTTTATTTTCAGGGCACTTTCAATGGCATAAAGATCATAGGGATTCATTTTCGAGTCAATTCCCGATCGAATAAGGTTTCCATTTTCATCCACTTGTACTTCCGTTGTTCCCGGCACTTGTTTAATACATACTAAGGTTTTCATCGGTGATCCTTCCTCTCTTCTCTCGATTTGGTATTATGGTCCAACCAATATGGTTAAATTTTTTATTGCTCTGTATTATTTATGGTCTGTTTCCTTGTTGACGGATAATAAAGAAGTTTTTTTCGGGTGTTACTTAACAATTACGGATACCCCGTCGGGAATTACAGTGATGGATGCCTTCGCCCCTTTTTCTTTAAGAGCTCTTTCCAAGGCTTCATCTAAAGTATAGGCATGTTCCATATGCATGTCTTTGATCATTTTCGCATCGCATTGGTCCGTAACCATAATAATGGTAAAACGGTCCAGGATCCGGGCAAGTATCTGATATTCCCATTGATCGGGTTTCGTCTCTCCTCGAGGAATTTGCATCACACTATCCAGAACCTCTCTTGGTGATGATGCGTCTGCCATGGATTGGTAGAAATCTTCCCCACCGTGACCGTCGTTACAGGCCGCAACCATGATGATAATTCCTTTGGGGTTACAACAGGGCTCTGCAGCCGTCATTCCCTTTACCGCTTGATAGATATTTTGATCTAAGGGATATCCTCCGTTTGAAGTGATGACAATATCGGACTTCGGTGTCTCGTCGATACTGGACTGTTCTAAAACAAATTCACAACCTTTTTCATGGGCTTTTTCACTATGGCCTGCAAAGGCTTCGATAATCTTCTTCTCACTATCTATAACCACGTTTAGGATAAAACTAAGTCCTGCTTTGTCTGCGGCAAAGACCATGTCCTTATGAATGGGATTTTTCTCAAGTATTCCGGTTCTAGCATAATCACTGGCGATAAATTCGGAGCAGTGGTTTGCCAGTACGGTTTTTGCACCGGCAACTCCCGGCAACACACTTTTTCTGCCTCCCGAGAACCCTGCGAAAAAATGAGGTTCTATGAAGCCCTCCGCAATAAGCAGTTCCGTTTCCAAGGCTACTTTGTTTAGCCATAAATCCCCGCCGGAAGGTAGTACGCCAACGTAGTCTAAACTTTCTTCATCCTTGGAGATATGGTTGATCAAAATTTCATTTTCCACAATCTCCTTGCCGAACTTATCCAACATTTCTTCTTTTGTGGTGGCACGGTGATATCCCGTTGCGATAAGAATTTTTATATCAATATCGGGATTTACGGCTCTTATTCGTTTAAGAAGAATCGGTAGGGTTATGTGGCTAGGTACCGGTCGGGTATGATCGCTGGTAATGATGACCATGTTGTTTTTTCCCTTTACCTGTTCTTCTAAAGATTGGGAAGCTATTGGATTATCCAAGGCCTTTTCCACAATCTCTTTTTCCGAAAGAACGGGCTTAAAGTGATGAGCTTTGGATTCTAACACATCGATCACATTATAGGGACTGAAATCTTTTTCAATTACTCCCTTACCGTAAGGAATTCTTATCGGTTTCATGTAAATCCTCCTTTGTTTTTTCTACCAGGTTTTTCTGTTGGAAAATTTATCGCTTTCTTTAATATTGCTTAGATATTCGTCAATAATCAATGTGATATGCTCTCGCATGGCAGCGGCTGCGGCTTTAGAATCTCTCTTTTCCAATGCATGGAAGATTTTTTCGTGTTGTTCGATCAGTACCTGCTGATTTTCCTCTTTTAAAAGAATAATTCCTCGGGCATCTTCAATTAAGGTATCCATTAAATTCGACAGCATATTAAGAATATTGGAGAATAGAAAATTGTTTGCAATTCTGCAAATACTGTAATGAAAAGCTTTGTCATATCTCACGCTCATGCTCTCATTTTTAAGATTCGTTTGAATTCTTAGCTGCTCCACAATTCCCCGGAGTTCTTCGATATCCTCATCGGTAATTCTTTCCGCCGCACGATAAGCGCTTTCCACTTCAATAATTTGTCTAAGATCTACGATTTCTCGAGGGTGACTCTCATTTAGCACAAACATCATAGAGAGGGGCTCCACTAAAGCATCGTCGAATCGCTCTTTAATAAAATTTCCGCCCCCCTGCTTCACCTGGATAATGCCTAAAACCTCTAGGGTTCTCATAGCCTCTCTTACCGAGGTTCTGCTGACATCCAGCTGTTCTGCAAGCTCCCGCTCCGTAGGAAGTTTATCTCCTCTATTCAAGGTGCCGGCAATGATTTGCTGTTGAATTTCTTCTATTACCACTTCATATATTTTTTTGCTTTTTATCGGCTTAAACATTTTGTTCCCTCCACTTGTTTAGTCAGAATAATGAACTCTATATATTATAACATATTTCATCCCTGGAACTAAATGTTAGTGGCTGCTCAGCCGTTTTCATATTATGGGAACTCCTTGTTGATACCATTTTTTTATGATGTTAGTTTAACCTATTTGTGGTTTTTTAGAATATGTTCGGGAAAAGCCCAATGGATATATATGCTACAATACCTACAATTATAGTATAGATAAAGGCAGGCACGGCGTTCCTTCTAATAACTTTTCCTTCGCTTCCCAATACTCCCACGGTGGTACAGGCAGCAACCACATTATGAACACTAATCATATTTCCGGCGGCGCCTCCTACTACTTGTGTGCCAAGAATAATAATTCGTGAGGCTTCAATTTGTTCCGCAACTCCATACTGGAATCCGGAGAACAATATATTCGAGGTGGTGTTACTTCCCGACATAAAAGCTCCAAGTACTCCGATAAAGGGCGAGAACAGAGGCCAAACTCCTTGAAAGGCATTGGCGGCAGCAGTAGATAAAGCCACCATCATTCCGTCGTATCCCGAGAGATTGTTACCCGAGTTTAACATTACCTGTACCATACCTATGGCGAAAACCAAAGCGATGGCTGCAGGAATTACCTGTTTGATGGAATCACTCCAAGTTCTTTTAACATCTTCCAGCGGCATTTTATGCAGGAATATGGTAAGTACTGCCACTAGTATAAAGGGAATGGTTCCAGGAAGATAGAGATACTGCAATGTATAGGTTAGTCCGGTTCCAAGAATTTCTTCCCATCGTATAAACTGTCCTCGTAAAAATCCCTGTATTCCAAAGGCAGGAATTCTAGTAATTACTAAAATCAAAGATACTAAAATGTAGGGAAGCCATGCATTGAAAGGAGAAATTTTTAGCTTTTCTTCTTGCACATCTTCCGGATCTACATCGGGTACTTCTAAAGTTCCGATCCATGAACTGTCCCATTTCGTACGGTTAGCAAAATCCCAAGCATTTTTCGGTTGCAAGAAACCATTTTTAGCAGCAGTTACACAAATCGCAATGGCGATTAGTCCGCCGGCTAAGGAAGGCAGTTCCGGACCAAATACTACAGCGATAAAAACGTAAGGTACCATGTATGCTAATCCTGCGAAGATAGCAAAGGGTGCCACTTCTAATCCCTCTTTAAAACTACGGTTTTCGCCGAAAAATTTCGTAAGGATCATGGCAATGGCCAAAGGCATGAATACTCCAACCACTGCATGGGGAATTGCTGCCCAAATTCCTACTTGATGTAGAAACTCTGCTTGACTCAATCCTGCATCGGCAATCTGACTACTGATTTCAGCAGAACCTAGAACCGAGGATACTCCACCGATTATCGGTGTTCCTACGGCCCCAAAACTTACCGGTGTACTATTGGCGATAAGAGCAAGCATTGCGGCGCCCAAAGGGGGAAACCCAAGTCCCACCATCAGAGGCCCTGCCAAGGCTGCGGGAGTTCCAAAGCCTGCTGCTCCTTCAATAAATCCTCCAAAAAGAAAAGCTATAATTATGGCTTGAATCCGTCGGTCAGGACTGATTCCATGAAAGGTTTTATTTATTGTCTTAATGGCTCCACTGTTTTTCAAGGTATTCATTAAAACAATGGCTCCAAAAACGATGATTAGTATATTGAAGGCACTAAGTCCCCCGAAAATACTGGCCCCAACTAGCCAATCCATGGGCATTTCCCAGTAAGTTGCAGCTAATATAACGGCGATGATCCAGGCGATGGGCATAACTTTTTTCGCAGGCCAGTTGAAAACCACCATTAAAATAATTGTCGTTAAAATCGGTAAAATTGCTAACAATGCGATCATAAAGGTTTTCCTCCTAAAGTTTTATGTGTGCTTTTTTACTTTTTTCTTTCACTTTCCACTAAGTAAGTTTCATCAAACTTTTTGATTCCTGTGAGCTTTTTAACTTTTTATTAATCACCTCCCTTGTAGGTCGTATGGTCATACCAATTTTACCTCTAAAAAAAGAACCCTTCATTTGGTCATATGGTCATACCAATTTAAGCTTAAAAAAATATAACCACAACATATTATGTATGAACAGCTCCTTAGTACTATCATTTAGTACTCTTGCAATTTTCTGAATTCTTTAACTAATAATATCATTGAATTATTCCACTGTCAACACTGTATTTGCAATTCATATAATCTATTTTTTAACAAAGTCTCCCGCCTCTTATCTTTGTTCATTTGAGGTAAATTGAAAAATAATCATGCCTCAGATTCATTTACTTTAACTATTTTTGCGTTTCCCCCGACCATTTCCCTAAATATAGGCATTAATCCATTTCTTATGGACTTGAAATACAAAAAAGCCCAATTTACTTGGACTTTTTGATGACTTCTTCCTCTTCCATCCGGGGCAGCACCTCTTCGATTAAAATAGTCACCAGCTCCGGATCAAAGGATTTTTCCTTCTCGGATACCAACACCTCCACCGCTTCATTTCTACTTAGGGTCCTCTGATAAGGCCGATCATGGGTTAAATTTTCATAAACTTCCACTATGGATATAATCCGTGCTTTTTCAGGGATTTTTTTCCTTTTATTCCCTGCGGGTACCCGCTTCCATCCCATTTTTCATCATGGTGTAAAACGATTTCCGCGATGGAAAAGGTTTCATTTGTGGTATTTAACAGATGATAACCTACTTCCGGATGCCTTTCCACAACTCTTAATTCCTCAGGCTCCAGCAATGTATTTTTCATTAATATTTGACGCCCCACACCAATTTTTCCGATGTCATGATAGTATCCCGCTTGTTCCAAATCTTCAACATCTTTCTGATTATAACCCAGGACTTCCCCAAATATCCGGGCCAGCTCTCTGGTATTTTCTGCATGGCTTTCTTCCCAATGGACTCTGTTAAATACCTCTTTCATAATGCGATCTAAAGTTTTTCTTTTATACTTTGGGCTACTGTCCATCTTACTACGATACATTCCTTCTTCTGCACGTTTAAAGATGTCCTGAATAGCCATACTTTCATCAATTTTCGTTGCATAACCCAAGGATATGGAAATAGGAATTCCTGCTACCCTTTTATTTGCTAAGACTTTTTGGAACCGTTTTTCAAATACTTTTACTTGTTTTTCATCAGTGTCGGGCATCAAGACCACAAATTCGTCCCCTCCGATACGGGCGGCAACATCGTTCCCTCGACTTTCCTCATCCAATAGTTGAGCTACTGTAACGATCAACTCATCCCCAGCTTTATGACCAAAGCCGTCGTTGAAAAGCTTTAATCCATTGACGTCAACGATAACAATGGATAAGGGAAAGTTTCTAGGATTGTCCAAACGATTGAGTTCCTCTTCGAAGAACCGGCGATTGTAAATTCCTGTTAATTGGTCATGGTAGCTAAGATGAAGGATATTTTTTTCCGTCTCCTTTCGCTCGGTAATATCCGTAAGAAAATTCAAGGATGCCGGGGCACCGTTCCACATAATTCGGATCCCCTTGGATTCAATCCAGCGAACCGCTCCATCCATTCGAAGGGCCCTAAACTCTTCGATTATCTGGTCCTTATTGCCCTTTATCCGCTCCCGATGTAAATTTGCCACCATTTCCCGATCTTCACGGTGTATCAGTTCAAGTATGTTTTTTTCTCTAAGCTCCCTCTCAGAGGCGTTTAAAATGGTTCGAAGCATGGGGTTGCTGATTTTGATTTTCCCCTGTTGTAAAACTGCAATCCCCTCTACGGCATTTTCAAACAGCAGTTTATATTTCTCTTCGCTTTCCTTTAAAGAAAGTTCAATTTCTTTTCTACCGGTTATATCCGTATCAGTAGCCCTATAACCGATTACTTGGCCCTTTTTATCATAAATCGGCAAACCGCTGGTAAGAGTATAAACCGTATGCCCATTTTTATGGAGCTGTCGAATCTCCAGATTTTTAATTTTATCGCCTTTTCCCAATACTTTAAAACCAAAGGCTTTCAGTTCTTCTTTATCCTCGGGTAACAAATCATCATAAAAAGTTCTTTTCCCGATCATTTCCGATGGCTTATAACCCAAAACCTTTTCCACAGTAGGGTCTACATAGGTATGTATCCCGTTACGGTCCACCTCCCACATAAAGGTCCCGCTTTGATCCGATACCTGTTCATACCGCTCTTTAAACAATTCTAATTCTTCTTTGATTTTTTTCAGTTCTCTATTTTTTCGTACTTGTCTTGCCATTAACAAAATAAACAGTAACAAAGGAAGACTGATAATTCCTAAGGTCTCCAACATGGTCAGGTTTTGTTGTAGTATCGGTATTGAGGATAAGAGCACAACTTGAAACAATGGAATCTCCTCCTAAAAATTTTCTATTATCCAGTTTATAGGAGTTTTGACCTAATAGCAACAAGAAAATTATTTATCTTCTTCCTCCGTGGCAAATAAGGCCTGCATCAAATCCTTAGGAATGGTTTTTGTCATGTTTTCAAAGAGTTCAAAACCCTCCACCTGAAAGGCCCGAATAGGGTCCTGTCTTCCCAAAGCTCTAAGGTTCATATCCTGGCGAAGTTCTTCCATGGATTCTAAGTGCTCCGACCACTTACTATCAATAATTTTCAGCAATAACACACGCTGCATCAAATCAAAGGGCTCTTTTCCAAGGGCTTTTTTTCGCTCAAGATAGGCCTTGGAAGCTTTTTGAATCAAGTTAGCTTTTAGATCTTTTTTCGTTAGATTTTCCACATCCTGAAACACTAATTGATCCTTTGGTAAAAAACTGTTGCTTAGTGCTGAGGCCAAGCCCTCTAAATCCCATTCTTCCGGAAATACACTGTTGGATGTGAACTTTTCAATTTCTTCATCGATTGCGTCTTCCATAAGATTAAGGATATGTTCTTTAATATCCTCTTCCGTTAAGACTTTTTTCCGTTCCGAGTATATGACTTCACGCTGTCTTTGGATTACCGACTCAAAGTTTTGCACATAACTGCGAAGGTATGCGTTTTTTTCTTTCATCCGCTGCTGTACATAGTCCATCATTTCTTCCACTTTTGTATTTTCTATGGGTTGATCATTTTCTACTACAATGCTGTCCTTGAACTGCTCTAATTCTCCTTCGGAGAATACATCCAACAGATCGTCACCTAAAGATAGAATATACTCTATGGATCCCTTTTCTCCGGAATTAAGAGCCATCCGCTTCAAGTGCTCGTCGTTTCGCTTTAACATATACCGCTCTGTGCTTATAATATGAATATTTTCAGGCAAAAATTCATCTATCCCACGGGATACGGGGTTGACCACCAACATTATTTTTTGGTTTTCAACAGCTTCTGTTACAAATGTTTCTTCATCCCTACGGTCTTTTAATAACAGACTGCTAAAGGCAATCCCCGTTCCCTGTAAATGTTCAATCAGTAGTTCTCCTTTTTCATCATTTCGAAGGGATACCAGTAAAGGCTCTGTTGACCCTACTCTATTTTTCAGTTCCCTTAAAATCACTCTTCGCTTTTCTTCTAAGGTTTTGTATACTCGAACTGATGGGGTTTCACCACTGGATTGATTTCCTTTTTCTTCATGTGTTTTGAAAGTTTCCATACCATAAAGATCTAAAAACTCCGGTTGGTCTCCACCGTCAAAATCCACCAAAGCACTTATCTCCCGGTAATTGGAAAAATAGCTGCGTAGGGTGATACTGTCAATGATTTTTTCGTCCTTCCCGAAAATTCCCACAGGGCGGGTAGCCTGATCCAACAGAATTAAATCTCCCTTTTCAACAAGGGCAAAGGCTCTTTCCGGTTGAGTCCGTTCCTGAATATCCAGTACCTTTTGATCCTTTAAATAGTCATGGATAAATGCTCCTGCCGTTCCGAAAATCACATTTTTTTTATAGGCTTCCCGTCGCTCCTCATTGCTTTGGCCTTGTTGAAGAACCGCCGCGGTAAAATTCAAAGCGTTAATAATCCCTTCAATCTCTTCCATCCTGCGTTTAGCTACAACTTCATTCAGCGAGATAACATGAACCTTCTCACCTTTTAAGGCCTTTAGATAGGCGGCTAAGGCAATTCCTTGAAACTTCGATTCTTCATCGGGGTTTACGACCACCTGTCCCCGGGTTAATGCAGTGGCGGTTTGAACTGCCTGGTCCTTTAGGGCTAGATGCTTTACATTCCTTAGAGCCTCCTCAAAAGAAGCAAATTCTTCCGTTGATCGCCCGACGGCCGCTTCCTTTTTATCCTTGGAGTTACTGAAGAGTTTCTTTAATAAGTTTTTCATAAGGGCACCTCATCTCATCTTTTTTTGATTTTATAGGTTCTATAATTCCTACGGATGATTCTAACTAAATCCTTACATTGTCATTCGAGAATTTGATTCCTTCTTTGATTCCTTCTTTGATTCCATACTTTGTAACTTTTTACACTACACCCTTATTAATTCGATATCTTCATCAAAGAATCCTCTAAATTTATAAACTTTTTTAAAAAACCCTAAAAGCACCAGGCTTTCAGGGTTTTATCAGAAGGCTGTATCTGCCTTGATATTTTAGGTCTTTCTAAGAGTTTACTGTCATTGATCAACTACTTACAAACTGCTTTTAAATCCGTCCTTCTCCTTGGAGTCTTGTTGATCCAGGTTTTCAAAAGCAGTAGAGAGCATTAGCTTAATCCGGTTAAGTTGATTAACCTCACTGGCGCCGGGATCATAATCGATGGCAACAATGTTGGTTTTCGGATTGCTTTTCTTTAAGGCCTTGATCATACCTTTGCCTGTAATATGGTTGGGCAGGCAGGCAAAGGGTTGCATGCAGACGATATTGTCTACACCGTGCTCTATCAGCTCCAGCATTTCCGCAGTTAAGAACCAACCTTCTCCCGTCTGGTGGCAAAGGGACAGATGAGGGGCTGCCAGTTTGGCCAGGTGCTCAATGGATGAAGGCGGTGTAAAGCGCTTGCTTTCTTTTAAGGCCTCACTCATAGATTTTCGCATGAACTCCATGGCGGCGATGGCAGTTTTTCCCAACAGGGCATTTTTCATGGAACCCGACAGATATTCCCTTTTAATCACACTATTGTAGGAAGAGTAAGCGAAAAAGTCCATTAGATCCGGCATTACTGCTTCCGCTCCTTCTTTTTCGATCATTTCAACAATATTGTTGTTAGCTGTGGGATGGAATTTCACCAGGATCTCTCCCACAAGACCAACCTTGGGTTTTTGAATATCCAATAGGGGCAATTCGTCAAACTCCCGAACGATACCCTGAACATTTTCCGTAAAACTTCTGCCGGTTTTCCTTTCGATGGAATCCGAACAAATTTTTACCCATTTATCATACAGGTCATTGGCCGCACCGGGAACCGCCTCATAGGGTCTGGTTTTATAAAGTACCCGCATAAACAGATCTCCATAAAGGATGCCTTCCACCAGGCGCCTTAACAGTTTCGGCGAGATTTTAAATCCGGGATGCTTTTCAATTCCCTGGGCGCTTAAACTGATTACGGGAACTTGACTCATGCCCGCTTCAAACAGGGCCTGTCGGATAAAAGCGATATAATTGGTTGCCCGGCATCCCCCACCGGTTTGGGCGATGATCAAAGCGGTTTTATCCAAATCATACTTTCCGGAGTTCAAGGCCTTCATCATTTGTCCCGTTACCAAAATTGAAGGGTAGCAGGCGTCGTTATTGACGTATTTCAACCCTTCATCAATGGCTTTGGTATCAATTGAGGGCAGCACCTCCACATTATACCCCTCAGACTGAAGGGCGGGCTCTAAAAACTGAAAATGAATCGGTGACATTTGGGGCAATAAAATGGTATGGGTCTTTTTCATTTCTTCCGTAAACATAATTTTTGGAATTTCCGCTTTCTCTTCCATGGGTCGTGCCTCTTTTTTATCCCGCTGTTCCACGGCTGCAAAAAGGGAACGCATTCGAATTCTTGCTGCACCGAGGTTGTTTATCTCATCGATTTTCAGCAAAGTACTGAGTTTATTTTTTCGTTTTAGAATATCCGCTCCCTGATCGGAAGTTACGGCATCCAAACCGCAACCGAAGGAGTTCAACTGTACCAGTTCCAAATTTTTATGTTTCGTCACATAGGCTGCGGCGTCATATAGACGGGTATGATACATCCATTGATCCACAGCATTTAAGGGTCTGTCTACCCGCTCTAAATGGCTGATTGCATCTTCGGAAAGAACACCGTAACCATAAGAGGTGATCAGCTCCGGTATTCCGTGGTTGATCTCAGGGTCGATATGATAGGGACGTCCTGCTAGGACCACGGCTTTTTTATTTTTTTCTTCCAGCCATTGAAGGACCCTTTCTCCTTCCCTTCGAACCTTCTCTTTATATTCTTCCAGGGCTTGATATCCGGATTTTACCGCTTCCGTCAGTTCTTTTCGAGGGATGTTTTTATGTGCAAACACCTCATGGATTCGTTTAATCATGCGCTTTTCATCATCCAGGGGTAAAAACGGATGCATATATTCCACATTCTCGTCCTGCAGGCGGTCGACGTTGGCTTTAATGGTTTCCGGATAAGATGTGACCACAGGGCAGTTAAACTGGTTGTCCGCTTGCTGATTTTCTTTAATATTAAAGGGGATTGAAGGATAAAAAATCATATCCACCTTTTTGTTCAGTAAGTCTTCAATATGACCATGGACCAGTTTTGCTGGATAGCATACGCTTTCTGAGGGAATAGTCTCCATTCCCAATTCATAAACTTTCTTCGTGGAATGGCCTGAAAGTTTGATTTTATAGCCTATCCCAGTAAAAAAACTTGCCCAAAATGGAAAGTCTTCGTACATATTCAGTACTCTCGGTAGTCCGACGGTACCCCGAGTTTGGGGTGTAACGGTTTTCGGGATTTTAAAAACTTCCTTTAGTTTGTAAGCATATAGATTTGGCATGGGTTCTTTATTACTCACCACATTGGCCCCACGCTCACAACGGTTCCCCGTTATATATTGACGGCCGTCGGAGAAGTAATTGACATTCAGCTGACAGTGATTATTACAAAGCTGACACCGTTTATTTTCCGAAAGCACTTTAAACTCCTCTAACTGTTCTCGGTTTAAAAAAGTACTTTGGAATTTGGAATCCCGGTTTTCCTTAGCAATTAATGCGGCTCCGAAGGCTCCCATAATTCCTGCGATATCCGGCCGAACCACCTCTTTTTCCGCGATTCGCTCAAAAGCCCGAAGAACGGCGTCGTTATAAAAAGTTCCTCCCTGGACAACGATTTTGTTTCCCAAATCTTCTTTCGAACGCATACGGATCACCTTAAACAATGCATTTTTCACTACGGAGATGGCAATCCCTGAGGAGATATCTCCGACGCTGGCCCCTTCTTTTTGGGCCTGTTTTACCCGGGAGTTCATAAATACGGTACACCGGGTACCGAGATCTACAGGGTTTTTCGCAAAAATTCCCAGTTTTGCAAAGTCCTCCACCTCATGGTTGAGGGCATTGGCAAAAGTCTCCACAAAGGATCCGCATCCCGAGGAGCAGGCTTCATTTAACATAATGGAATCCACAACCCCTTCATGAACCCGAAGGCTTTTCATGTCCTGACCGCCGATGTCCAAAATGAAATCCACACCGGGCATAAAGTAGTCCGCAGCTTTAGTATGGGCCACGGTTTCAATAATCCCATGATCCATACCCAGGGCCGCCTTTAATAAATGTTCCCCGTATCCGGTTACGGCGCTTTGGGCAATGGTTGCGGTCTTCGGCATTTCGGCATATAATTTTTGTACCGCCTGCCTTGCAATTTGCAGGGGGTTCCCTTGATTGGAACTGTAGTGGGAGAATACCAATTCCCGGTCTTCATTAATGGCCGCTACTTTTAAGGTAGTGGACCCGGCGTCAATTCCAAGATATAACTCTCCTGTAGCTTCCGACAGTGGTCGTTTTTTAACCCTGTTTTTGCTGTGACGCTCTTTAAAGGCTTCATAATCGGTCTCATCCGTAAACAGAGGTTCTAAGCTTTCCTTAGTATCCTTGATTTCCTCAAATAAATTCGGTAATTTATCATATAGGAATTTCGGCTCCATAACTTCTTCGTTTCCAGCGGCGAAGGCTGCACCCATGGCCACAAAGTACTGGGTATCTTTGAGCTCGACCTCATCTTCCGATCGAAGTTTTAAAGTGGATCGGAAACGTTCCTTCAGTTCCGGCATAAAGGTTAATGGCCCTCCTAAAAAGGCCACCTTCCCCCGGATGGGTTTTCCGCAGGCAAGACCTCCAATGGTTTGATTTACCACGGCTTGCAGTACGGAAGCCGCAATATCAGCTTTATTGGCCCCTTCATTTAATAGGGGCTGAATATCGGTTTTAGCAAATACGCCGCAACGGGAAGCAATGGGATAAATGGTTTGATGCTTAGTGGACAGTTCGTTGAGTCCTCCCGCATCGGTCTTCAGCAAGGAAGCCATCTGATCGATAAAAGCTCCGGTGCCCCCGGCACAAGTACCGTTCATCCGTTGTTCAATCCCATTAGTAAAGTACATAATTTTTGCATCTTCCCCACCCAGTTCGATAGCCACATCGGTTTGTGGTGCCAATTGACCGATGGCTTTACTACAAGCGGTTACCTCTTGAACAAAGGGAATGTCCAACGTATCCGCAAGTCCGAGACCCGCAGACCCGGTGACGGTGATCCTCAGCTCTTTATTATCAAATGTGGCTTTCATATCCTTAAAAAGCGCATTCACCATATTTTTCACATCGGAATAATGACGCCGGTAATCTTTAAACACCGTTTCCCGTTTTTCGTCCAAAACGATAGCTTTCACTGTTGTAGACCCCACATCTAAACCGATACTTAGAATTTTACCCATATTCTCTCACCCCATCATTAAAATTCTTACTCTTAAATGTTCAATACCCTATGTTACAATTTTTGTATTTTTTGTTCCTGATATTTTTCATCTTCCATGATTCTTCTATCATACCCAAAGTTTTACTTTATAACCGTTCATTTATATTTTCCAACCCTGAGGGTTTTTTCGTATTTTTGTATTTCATGTTTTTGTGTTTGGACCCTTTTTATGGTATATACCCTTCTTATAATATTTTATTACTTTAAAAACCACCGAAGATTTTTCAAAATCCTCGATGGCTTCAAGTTCCTTATTGGATAATCTTTGTTTTACTTCTTTTCTTGCCTTTTCATATCCCTCTGCATTCTGAAACCGAACTGACTTTGTATAATCAAGAGCACACAGGACAGCAGGATAAAGAAATTAATGGACACTAAGGATAGAGTATCGAAGTATCGTTCGTGAAATATCATTTCCTTATGCATAACAAAAGCATAACTGGAAACTGCAATACTTAAAATTCCTGAAATGGTTATGACTTCCTGTTCCTGATAAATTCCTAAAATAAATAATGCAATATAAATTGTAAGATAAGATAAGAGTCCCGGTGTAAATTCGATAAAGATAAATACGGTAATAAATATTCCCGCTATGGCCAAATATTTCGTAGAATGCAACATTTTGTTGGTATAAACCAGATAAGACATGACCAGCGCCAGTCCGCCCACCACGCCGATAATTAAGGTTCCGGCTATGGGGTCCCGTACACTGAGCAGATTGTTTAAAAATGCTAAAAAACCCGCAATCCATAACAGCTGTACAACAACCCGGTTTTGTTTTTTTAATATCTCCGTTCGATCCATATAAACACCTGCCTTTTCATTCAATTAATTTACGTTCTTTTGGTACTCGAAAGTTTTCAGATTTTTTATGTCTGCTTAACTATTATATCACAGGCCTTCCTAATACACTATTATATATTTGTTTCGGCTTCATTTTTCATAAAAAAAAAGAGAAGTGGAAAACCTACTCCACTCCTCGATACAAATGTCCCTTTGTAAAGCTGTCTTTTTTCATTTTTACAAAAAAGTCCTTCTTCTTCCCGGTTTTCCCTTCCAAAAAACTGCGATGTAACGCTACAATCTCTTCTACTTCCTTCGGCGACTCTTTAAGAAAATTCAAACGAAAATATCCTATCCCTGCTTCTTCAAGGCTTTTAATATCCTCTATTAAAAAATGTTTTTTTGAATGATAAACCTCCATTCTGCATTGTCCCCGAGGAATCAGTGGAAAATGTTGATCAAAACGATCCACCAAACTATAGTTCCCTTTTTCGCAAGCGTCACAGCTTTTTTCAGACCCCATCACCGTGGTTATGGGGCACTGTTTCAGCCCCATCACCGGCAATTGTCCATAGCCGATAATTTCCGTGGTTTTGGGCTCTAGATTCATCTGTTTGATTTGTTCCAAATTCAGCTCCGGTGAAAGGGTTAACCGCTGAAACCCTTGGTCTCGATAAAATCCATAAGATCGATCATTAACAATGTTTAAGGAAACATCTCCTAGCAATTTCTTTCCTTCAAACTCCATTATCTGACCCGGGGCTTGAATCAACAAGGTGGAAGCTTTCCCTTCAGAAATGATCCTTTTATACTCTTCTAATGTCTCTCCCGTTGCGGAGGAGTAAATTTCAGGAATAAAACATCCCCTGAATTCGCGGTTTTCTATCATTTTAAATGCATCTTCCAAGGTTTCAAGTTCTTTATAATAAATGATTTCAGCCTGTAGTTCCAATAGCTTTTTAAGTTGAGCTAGGGATCTTGCACTATAGGAAAATTGCATTCCATAGGAACTATGGCGATTATAACTATGCACCTTGTGACCTTCCGGTACATGAGTTTTTAAATGAGGTAAAGACTCCTGATCCATTACATTCCCGTAAGCACCGGATGCCGTTGAATAATTCCGTCGATACTGCTGGATTCGCTGATCTCCCAGAGCCTTTACCAGGCTTCTTCGAAGTTCATTGATTTCCTTTGCTTGGATAAACAACTCTCCTTGTAGATCAATTTCAATGTTATCCATCCGGTAAGGGGTTCCTCCCAACTTAGACAACTGCTTTTGAAGTCCGTTGATCGTAAGACTTTTTCCCTTGGCTTTTTGGGGAGCTTCCACAGTCTCCATCATTACCTTTACTTTTCCGTCGGTAAGTCGCCCTCGAATAGGGACTCCTTCCTTAAATATAAATTTCCCTTGTATCGGAATTCCCAAAAATTCCTTGTGGTAAGTTTGGCGAGCCTCCTTCATCAAGGCTTCATCAAAGGTTTTGTAAATAGACTCTCCGATTCTCACCCGGTGTTTAAAGTTTACCTGGCAGGTTTTTGCCCCGGAACAGTGTTTTACAGTTTCCCCCCGGTCTTCCAATCGCTCTACCCGGGCTCCCACCGTGCCTTCCAATCGCTGAATCTGTATTTCATCATTATGGGACAGATCCCTTTCCAAGGCAATAGTAATCTTTTCCTTCGCAAGATCCTGCTTAATGACTTTTCCGATAAGGATCCCCTGATTTCCAGGGTTTTTCATGCTCATAAAGTCCCTACCGGTCTCACCGAATAAATTTCCTTTGGTAAATCCCCGGTTAAAGATGGTCAAATCCTCCAAGGCTTTTCCCAAATCTTTTTTATTTATCTCCCCACCATAGGAAGCTTCGACCAGTTGTCGATAGACTTTAACCACTGTGGCTACATACTCGGGTTTTTTCATCCGCCCTTCAATTTTTAAGGAGAAACCTCCCGCTTCAAGCACTTCGGAAATGCCCTCCGCCGTGGCAAGATCCTTCGGACTTAGGAGGTAATCCCCTACATTCGAGGGAATTTCTTTTTGTAAGTCTTCATTATATAAGGTGTACTTTTGCCGACAAGGCTGGGCACAACTTCCCCGATTGCCGCTCCTGCCACCGATCATACTGCTCATTAAACATTGTCCCGATAAGGATATACAAAGGGCTCCGTGGATGAAGACCTCCAGTTCAACATTGGTCTCCCTCTTGGCTCGGCGAATGGCCTCTAAGGACATTTCTCGACCCAAGACCACCCGCTTAACTCCTAGGGATTCAAGGTAATAAATATCCTCCGGGGTTTGAGCTGACATCTGGGTAGAGCAGTGAACATCCAGGTCCGGATAGGTGCTACGGATAAAGTGTAACACCCCCATATCTTGAACGATTACGGCGTCCACCCCTATGGCGTAGTAATAATCCATGGTTTCCTTTAGCTTCGCAAACTCCGGATTAAAGAGAAGGGTGTTTACGGTAACATAAACCGCGACTCCCCGTTCATGGCAGTAGTCTAAGGCTTCTAAAAGTTCTTCCTTAGAGAAGTTGGCGGCAAATTTTCGGGCGCCAAAATCCTTCCCCGATAAATATACGGCGTCGGCTCCATTTTGCACCGCCGCCTCCAGGGCCTCCCGACTTCCCGCCGGGGCTAAAATTTCATAAGCGGGAGGTTGACTCCCGCTTTTTTTTTCTTTGTTTATTATATTCTTCATTAGCGGTGTGCTTTAAGGTTCTTCCCTTAAAGCCCCTCCTCTCATCATTGTAAAACCTCATTGCTCCTCTTTCCAAGTTCGATCCGTAAGTAATTGTTGTTCGGTATCTGCCTTGTATTCCGTCTGCTTTTCATTTAAGAGACTATAGGGGATACTCATACAGGAAGACATTCGGCGGCAACTCCACTTTCCTCTCCCCCTTCATATGAAAACCTAACTCCTCAAATACAGGATTGTACTTAGACTTCGGGAGGGTCATGGTTTTAATCAGTTTTCCCGGTTCTTTTTCTCCCAGCGCTAAAATCAGTTGTTTAACCATTTCCTCTGGCCCTCCGTAAAAAAGCAGACGTAAATCAGCGTCGTCGTGATCATAGATTAAAATAGCCTGCTCATCCGCAGTCACAATAATTTTTCCTTCCCGGTGAAGGGTGGTAATTATCTCTTTTTCCATGGGGATAAACTTCCATTTGCTTCCGAATAGAAAACCGTAATTCTTCTCGTATTCCGGAAATCTCTGTAGGATTTCATAAGGATCTTGCTCCTCGGGAAGTTCTCGAACCTCTACCGCAGTCTTTTCCAACGGCAAATTTTCACAAAGAATAAAATTAAACTCCCCTTTTCGAACAAATCCGTGGTTCTCTCCCGAATGGATACTCCCCTCAGCCTTTCTGTGGCAGGCAAAACGTAGAGACCTGGGTTTGTTTTCTTTTGCCTCACGGATCAATTCCCGGGTAAGTAAATTGGCGTATCCCATACCCCGATACTTTTCTTTTACACGAAGTCCCTCCAGCCAGTAATCCCTTGTGGTCAGGTAACTCATCTTAGCAAAGGCACGAATTTCACCGTCTTTTTCCACGATCAAAATCCTGCCGCTTTCAGGGTCCAGCCATGTATCAATGGTTCGAAGAATGAAGTCGTTCCCCTCCCACACGGTTTTTGAAATTTCCAGTATCTGTTCTTTATCATCATAGTTTCCATGTCTAAGGGTTTCTTTCATCTTCCCTATGCCTCCTTATGCCTACGTTGTTTCAGGGCACTGATTGTTTAATACTTTAGCTGTTTAGTAATTTCCCGAAGATGTTTTTTCCTTCCATCTCTTCTATTTCAAACTCAATCCCCAATGCTCTTTCAATTCTGAGAAATCTTTTCCGTTTATCACATCTTCCCTTTCGATCCAGCCCTTTCGGGCAATACCGACTCCATAATCTACGTCTTCAAAACCCGAAAGCCTGTGGGCGTCAGGGTCGATGGTCAGGTAAATCCCCATATTTTTGGCCATTTTGCATTTTCTCCAGTCCAAATCCAGGCGATGGGGATTGCTGTTGATTTCCACGGCTACATTGTTTTCTTTTAAGGCCTTGAATACTTTTTTTTCATCAAAACTACAGCCATCCCTAGAAAGAAGCAGTCTTCCCGTCATATGACCGAGAATTTTAGTATATGGATTTTTAATAGCTCCGATAAGTCGTTTCGTCATCAAGTCCCTGTCCATTTTCAAGTTGGAGTGAAGGGATGCGATAATGTAGTCAAAGGTTTCCAACATCTCATTTCCATAATCCAAGCTGCCGTCATTTAAAATATCCGACTCGATCCCCTTAAGGATTTTGATTTCCGGGTATTTTTCACGAAGGGCCTCTATTTCTTGATGTTGTTGTTTTACCGCTTCCGGTTTTAAGCCCTTGGCATAGTAAGCCGCCTGACTGTGATCGGAAATCCCGACGTACTGAAGCCCTCGATCCAGGGCCTCCTGAACAATCTCTTCCATGGAGTTTACTCCGTCACTGTAGTGACTGTGGATATGAAACAGGCCTTTTATGTCCACTTTTTTTATTAAACTAGGAAGTTTTCCCTCCATGGCCGCTTCAATTTCCCCTTGATCTTCCCGTAGTTCCGGGGAAATCATTGGAAGCTCTAAGACCTTGAATACATCGACTTCGGTTTTAGCAGGGATTCGTTCCTCTCTCCTAAAAATTCCGTATTCATTCATTTTCAAGCCTTTTTTCTTGGCAATTTGCCGCATTTTGGTGTTATGCTCCTTACTGCCGGTAAAATGATGAAGAGCATAGGGAAACTCCTCTTCCGTAACTAATCGAAGGTCTACATTGATGCCTATATCCAGTCGGACACTGACCTTGGTTTCTCCCTTGGCAATGATCTCCTCCACCCTTTCAAAGGCAGCAAAGTATTCTCCCACGGACTCACGGTCCTCATCCTTTACGGCAACTAATATATCCACATCCTTGATCACTTCTTTTCGCCGACGAAGACTTCCTGCTTCGCTGAAGCGAAGGACTTTATTTTCACCCATGAAGTAATCTCGCAGTTCTTCCAAAACCATGATTCCCGTGGAAACCAGATATTTTCCCCGGTATTTTTTTAAGTTCTCAATACCCCGGAGAATTTTTTCCTGGCTGGTTTTCCCAAAGCCCTTTAAGTCCATTAATCTGTTTTCCAGACAGGCGTATTCCAACTCTCCTAAAGTTTCAATCCCCAGTTCTTCATAGAGGACCTTAACTTTTTTCGGCCCTAAGCCCGGTACTTTAAAAAGGTCAAACAGAGTTTCCGGGAAGGCTCGTTTCAGTTCCTGATAATCGGCCATCTCTCCCGTCTGCACCAACTCCGAGATATTTTCGCTAAGGCCTTTGCCGATTCCAGGAACCTTGCTTAACTCCTTATTATCCACTAGTTCCCGAAGGTTTCCCTCCAAAGTTTCAATGCTTCGTGCGCCGTTTTGATAGGCCCGGATTTTAAAGGTGTTTGCCCCTTTTAACTCCAGCATCAAGGCCATTTCTTCCAAAATCTTCGCCACATCTTTTTTATCCATGGGTCACACCTCTATTCTTCAATGATTTTAATAGGATCTCCAATCTTTACGGTACCGCCCTTTAACACAGCTGTAAAAATTCCTTCCCGGGGCATAACACAGTCCCCGGTTTTAAAATATATTTCGCATTTGCTATGGCATTTCTTTCCGATTTGAGTAACCTCTTGAATGGTCTCCCCTACATGTATTTTTGTGCCTATGGGCAGTTCATACAAGGTAATCCCTTCCGTAGTAAGGTTTTCCGCAAACATCCCCGGACTGAGATCCAGTCCGTCTTTTTTTATCGCATAGTCGATACTTTCCTGGCCCAGTAAGCTTACCTGTCGATGCCATTTCCCGCCATGGGCGTCCCCTTCGATACCGTGATCCTTAATAAAGACCCTTTCATCCACAGGGGTTTTCACAACCCCCTTTTTATCGCTTACATTGATGGATACCACTTTTGCCATGTTGTTTCCTCCTCTGCTTTCTCTACTGTATAAACCTGTCCTATTTCATCGGTTTGATAACCGCCTAAGTCCTCAATTTTCTTTTTAAAATCTTCCTGCTTGATTAATTTCAGCATCTCAAGAATTCTCGGATCCTCCAGATGTTTTTTCGGCAGTACCAGATCATAATCTTCCCATTCCACGGGAATGAAATCCACCCCCAGAGCATTGGCCGCCGAGTACACCCCGAGACCAGCATCGGCGGTATTATTGGCAATCGCTGCCGCCACCGCAGTGTGGGTGGTTAACACTCGGTCATAACCGGATATTTCCGACGAAGATATCTCCAGTTTTTTCAAATAAAAGTCTAAGAGTATTCGGGTTCCCGCTCCTCTTTGGCGGTTCACGAACTGCAGTCCCGTACCAGTAAGGTCCTCTATTCCTGTAATCCCTTTGGGATTCCCCTTTTGAACCATTAGTCCCTGGCTTCGTTTTACCAGTTTTATAATGGCCATATCTCCCCGGGGAAAATGGGATTGAATCATTTCCCTGTTATAGGTACCCTTGGCCTCGTCTAAAATATGCATCGGCGCCATATGGCATTCCTGATTTTTCAGGGCCAGAATCCCTCCGAAACTTCCCACATGAGTGGAGGATAGACCAGCCTCTGGACGGTTGGTCTGCAACCAATCGCTTAAAATATCCATCACTACATCATGGCTTCCCGCGGAGACTAAGGTGTTTTCAATTTCTTCAGGATTTTTAATCAGTTGAATATCTACAACGGTTCCCTTTTCGTACCCCTCTAATCCCTTCGGAACTTGAAGAATCCCTTCAGCCTTTACCAGGGAGCTACTGACTCCCGCCCCCCGACTTAAAGCCGTGGCCATATACTTGCTTCCGACCTTCCCCACCTTCATGCGAATAAATTCCTCATGCTTCAAGGAGGAGACCACCCTTCGTGCCAAGATGGCCTCCAAGGTTCTTTGGGGGTTTGGTTTTTTTCCCCCTAATTTTTCGATCAGGGGCTGAACAAAATATTTGAAGTCAATATAGGCAGATACGGGATAACCGGGTATACCGATGACCGGTTTGTTTTCGATAAATCCTAAGATAATGGGTTTTCCCGGTTTGATGGCCACACCGTGGATTAACACTTCTCCTAGTTCTTTAATCACAGCGGCGGTAAAATCTTTACTGCCCGCAGAAGATCCGGCGTTGATGACGAATAGATCATTTTCCCTTGCCCCCAGTAAAATCCTCTCTTTCAGTAAAGCATAGTCATCCTTGGTAACGGGGTAGTGCTTCGAAATCCCTCCCGACTCCCTGACCATGCCTTCAAACATATAGGAGTTGGAATCGATTATTTTTCCCGCTTCTCCCGAATCCGCCACATCTATAATTTCCGAGCCCGTAGGGAGGATTCCTACCCTAGGCTGCTTATAAACTTCCATACTTTCCACTTTCCCAGCCAATAGAGCACCAATATCCATAGGGCGAAGCCTGTGATTCGAGGGTAAAATCAGCTCTCCCTTGACCACATCTTCGCCGATTTCCCGAATATGCTGCCATGCGGGAGCGCTGCTTCTAATTTCAATATGATTCTCATCCATCTCCACCAAGTCTTCAATCATAATTACGGTATCATAAGGAGCTTTCACCACGCCTCCCGTATTGATATAAACAAAATCCCGTTTTTTTTCCAAAACTACCGGTCGGGTCTCCGAAGCTCCCCTGGTTTTTTCTGAAATCGCGGCAACACCGTCCATGGCCGCGGCACTATAATTCGGCGAGGAGTCTCGGGCAAAAACCGGGGCAGCGGTAATTCGGTTCATAGCAGATTTTGTATCAATTATTTCCACCGTCTCTCGAATATTCCGTTGGTCCATAGCCTCCTGGTAAAGTCTTAGGGCTTCATAGAATTCCACGCTTTTTAAGTAGATGTTCCGACTTTTATGGTCCATTCCCTATCCCCCTTAGTATTATTAGTAACTGAGTCAACTTTTTTTCGTTTATGTTATTGATTTTTCCGGTTATCTAATTGCTTTTCCTGTTACGTGAGCGGGTAAACCTTTACCCGGTCTCCTTTATTCAATCCCTCTTCGTCCGAAGCGATAACAACATAGCCCATTGCCCTGCTCATCATGGATAGGGTTCCGGATTTTCCGTACACGGGGGTTACATAGCTTTTCCCGTCTTTCTCATATATAGAGACCATAAAATAATGGGCCCTTCCCGGCGCCGATGGAAAGTTTCGATCCATTTCTCCTAAAAGATAGGGATCCTCGGTTTTCGGTTTTTCATAGAGTTTAGTTATGGTTTTAACCAGCACTTCATAGACCATTAATGCGGACACCGGTTGACCGGGAAGGCCGAACACCGCTTTTTTTCCGATTTTTCCGATAATCGTCGGTTTTCCAGGTTTCATGGCTACGCCGTGAATGAAGACTCCCGGAACTCCTAAGACGTTGATTACCGCTTTGGTATAGTCCTTTTCACCCATGGAACTTCCACCGGAAATCAGAACCAGATCACAGCTTCTCAAAAATTCTTCCAAAGTTTCCTCCAGCAGTTTTCGCTGATCCTTCACCACGGCGGTTTTTTCCAGAGAAAAACCGTCTCTTTCTAAGGCAGCACCCAGGCTATAACGGTTCATATCTCGAATCTCCCCAAGACTTGGCTGCTTTTTAATATCCACAATCTCATCCCCGGTGGAAATCAATCCTACAGCGATTTTCTTGTAAACCCGTACCTCCGCCACACCGAGGCCTGCCAAAAGCCCGATGTCTTCCGTTCGAAGGCGGTCTCCCTTCGTAAAAACCTCTTCTCCCGCATGGATATCCTCCCCTTTTCGCAAGATGTTTTCGAAATCCGATACTGGTTTTACAATGCCTATCGTATTTTCATCAAAGACTTCGGTTTGTTCGATCATCACCACGGCGTTCACCCCCTGGGGAATCATACCTCCCGTAGGGATGTATGCGCATTCTCCCGGTTTGATAGTTCCCGGAGCTTCCTTTCCCATTTCCACGGTAAACTTGTTTTGCAGATAGACCGCAAGACCTTCACTGGCACCAAGAGTATCCTGATACAATACCCCGTAACCGTCCACGGTGGAACGGTGAAACTCCGGTATGTTTTCAAAGGAAAGCACTTCCTGGGCTAAGACTCTGCCCCGGGCTTCGGTAATAGGAATTCTTTCGGTCTTTATTGGGAAATCCTGAAAAACTTCCAATATTTTTTTTTGAACCTGTTCTACGCTATAAGTGCTCAGTAATTCCATATGGACCTCCTTTTGTTGCCCTTTTTTATCATTATTGTTGTGATCATAACTCATATTGAATTAGTCTCAATAAAATTAATGTCCTTTCCCATTTCAACTCCCAGGTGATATTCAGTCCTTATACGTTATACAATTTTTATGTGTTTTATATTAAGGATTTTGAAACAAGCTCTCCATGTCCTTGGGCATAGAAGCCTTCACCCGCAGTTTTGTTCTGTATCTGGGCTGGTAAAATTCCAGTTGATAGGCATGCAGCGCCTGTCTTGGAAATTTTTTCTCTTCCTCTCTGGGACTCTTCCTATGGCAGTACAGGGTATCACCCATGATGGGATGGCCCATGGAGCATAGATGCACCCGAATCTGATGGGTTCTACCCGTGTAAAGCCGAACTCTCAACAATGTTCGATCTTTTTTTCGCTCCAGCACTTCATACCCGGTTTTCGAGGCCTGTCCCTTCGGATCAATGACCCTTCGGCCCTCACTTCCCTCAGGGTTAAAAATCCTACCCTCAATGCTTCCCCTGTCTTTATCCACCTCACCGTGAACCCAAGTTAGATAATATTTTGTTACCAGGTCCTCCTGCATCTGTTTCATTAAATCGAAATGGGCGAAGGGATTTTTTGCAACAATCAACAACCCGGAAGTATTCATATCCAATCGGTTGACAAAACGAATCTTCATATTCAGTCCGATCCGTTGAAAATAATCCACCACCCCGTTGGTTAGAGTATCTTCATGATGGCCTCGTGTGGGGTGGGTGACGATGCCCGGCTGTTTGTTTAAAATCAACAGATCCAGATCTTCATAGGCAATTTCCAAATTCATGGGAACTCTTGGGTAGGCGTTAGGATCCTCTTCGAAATTCATCTCAATTTTATCCCCCCGATAAACTCGGGTATGATAAGGGGCGTATTTTCCGTTCATTCGTATTTGCTGATTTTTTTTCATTTTACTGAGCAATCTGCTGGAAATCCCGTAATGATCTCTTAAAAAATCCTTCAAGGAACTGCCTTCTTCATTTACTTCTACAATATGGGTTATAGTTGTGGAGCTTTGTTTATTCGGATCCAGCATATAAATCCTCCAATATAATTTTTTTTCAAAAAATCCTACTCATTTATTATAATATGAATCCTTTGGATAAACAACCGAATTCACCTTTCCAAGACTTTATGAAATATGACTTCTCCCCTATTTTTTTCTATATCTTGGGACTTTATATTGTTAATATTTATTAAAAAGGGTATACTTTTAGGTAATAAACATCTATGAAGTATTCTATGAAGTATAAGGGGTGATTCATTATCAGTACCAAAAAAGTTGTCAATATCGTTTATAATGAACTTCAGTTTTCTCAGGAAACTGCTAAATATTTACGTAAAAAATTACGGGATATGGATTTTAACGTTGCGGAGGTCTTCGATGAACAGGCGGATTTGATTATCTGTGTTGGTGGAGACGGCTCTTTTCTAAAGGCCCTTCATGATTTCAATTTTCCAAACATCCCCATCATTGGCATCAATACCGGACATTTAGGGTTCTTAGCCGAGGTGGATCCCGACGGAATCGATTATTTCCTCGATAGCTATCAACAAGGGAATTATACTACGGAAATTTCCCATCCCGTGGAAGCTTCTATTTGTACAAGAAACAGTTGCATCAAAAAGCTGGGAGTAAATGAAATCGTTGTCAAAGGTGATAAATCAAGAACTGTTCACTTGGATATTTCCGTTGATGATCAGCTGCTTCAGCGCTTTAGCGGTGACGGAATTTTAATTTCTTCCGCTCTTGGAAGTACCGCTTACAACTACTCCATCGGCGGCAGCATTGTTGATCCCCGGTTAAGCGTTCTTCAAATAACCCCCTTAGCCCCAATTAATACCAATGCTTATCGGTCTTTTACCTCCAGTGTGATTCTGCCTCCCGATGCAAGGATTAAAATCAGTCCTGAATATCGATTTGAGGACAATATCGTACTGGTCTGTGACGGAGTGGAGCATCGTTACAGTAAAATTACGGAAGTTGATATTCGCATTGCGGACGTAACCATTGAAATGATCCGTATGGAAAAAGGAAATTTTTGGAATAAAGTTATTAACAAGTTTTTATAAGCTTTGTTGATGTCACCCGAGGAGGTAATTGCGATGCCAAATTCTAAGGCTCATGCCATCACCATTTGCGAAAGCAAATGCATTGGTTGCACCAACTGTATCCGAGTATGTCCCACGGAAGCCCTTCGTGTAAAAAATCAAAAAGCAAAAATTATAGAAAAACGCTGTATCAACTGCGGACAGTGTGTTTCTGTATGCCCTCATAATGCCCTTTACGGAGTCAGTGATTCTCTGGATGATATTGAGAAATTCACTTATAAAATTGCTTTGGTGGACCCTGTATTTTACGCTCAGTTTTATGAGGATGTTCTGAAGCCCCAGGAAATTTTGAATAAAGTTCAACAACTGGGTTTTGATATGGTTTATGAGGTTTCTCGAAGCTCACCGATCATTACAGATTATACTAAAAAGTATTTGCAGAACCCCAAGGCTATACCAGTAATTTCCTCTTCTTGCCCAGCGATTCTTCGCACGATTCAAATTCGCTTTCCCGATCTGATTGATAACATCCTGCCTATGGATTCTCCGGCGGAAATAGCGGCGGAAATTGCTAAAGAAGAATTGGCAGAAAAAAAGAATGTTCCATTTGAGGAGATCGGAGCCTTCTATATTTCCACTTGTCCCGCCCGTTCCTTCAGCTTTAAAAAACCGGTAGGTCGGGACCGCTCCAATGTGGACGGCACCTTATCTATTAAGGATATTTTTCTAAGGGTCAGCGGCATGAAAGAAAACCCCGAGTATGGTAAGGATAAAGAACTCCTCTCACCGGAATTCTTTGCCCATGGAAAAGCCATCGGTTGGGCAAGACTGGGAGGCCAAAGTCAAGCCCTGGGTATTAAGGAGTTCTTATCCGTTGACGGTATTGATAATGTTATCAGCATTTTAGCTGAGGTGGAGGATGAAAAACTGCAGCATTTGTCATTTTTAGAGTGTCAAGCCTGTACCAATGGCTGTGTGGGGGGGAACTTTTGTGTTGAAAACTCCTTTGTGGCGAGAAACCGCATTCGGATTTTATCGGAAAAACACCGGGAATTTGAACCGAAGGTTTCCCATGGGGACTTTGATAAATTCATGATTCAAAAGGAAATCAAACCCTTTGATGTTTCCTCTCTGGACGAGAATCTTTCCGAAGCTTTGAATAAAATGGAAAAAATCAACAAAGTTTTGGAATCCCTGCCCAATATTGACTGTGGTGCTTGCGGTTCCCCGTCCTGTAAAGCTTTAGCCGAGGACATCGTCCTGGGATATGCTTCATTTAAAGACTGTATTGTGTTATTAAAGGAAAAACAATAATCCCACTGGATCTATGACAAGAAAAGACTTGTTATATAGGAGTCTTTTCTGTTTTTTCTGTAGACTTTTGGGTAAAAACTCATTAGTATGGAATTTTACTGATATTTCCCTTACATTTAGGAGGGAAGGTTTATGGCAAAACAGAAATCATTTTTTATGAAACAGGCCATGATGAGAAAAGTCCTTTACGCTACCATACCAATTCTCATCGGAGCAACTTATTTTTTCGGATTAAGGACCCTAACCTTAACCGCAGTCGTTACTTTAACCGCAATTATTACAGAATACATGTTTAAACGAAAAGATGGCAAGCCCGTTAGTGAGGCAGTCATAGTCTCCGCCGTTCTTTTTACTCTTGCCTTACCTGTGGCTACACCTTACTGGGTAGCCATGGTGGGAATTATTTTCGGAATTGTTTTCGCCAAGGAGGTTTTCGGCGGTTTCGGCCGAAACGTCTTTAATCCTGCCATCGCCGGCAGGACATTCATTTACGTATCTTTTCCAGAGTACTTAACCGCAACTTGGAACTTGTCCTCCCAATCATTTCCCGGAGGTTTTACAAGATACATGACGGATTCCATTGATACGGTCTCCGGTTCCACGCCCTTAGCTGCCATGGGAACTGCCGATGCTCCCGGTTTATCAGAACTGATCATCGGTAACGTTTCGGGATCCTTAGGAGAGACCAGTGTGATTTTAATCCTTGTGGCGGCGGTTTACTTGCTGGCTACCAAAACTGCGGACTGGAAGTTAATGGCGGCTCCTTTAGTAGGGTTCATCGGGCTGAACACTATTTTTTATCTGGTAGGCTTCGATGGCGTTCCGGATCCTGTATTCGGTTTAACCTCGGGAAGCATGTTATTTCTTTCCGTATTCTTTGTTACCGAGCCCATTAGCGCACCTAAAACTACAGAAGCCAAGTGGATCTACGGAATTTTGATCGGTTTTGTGGCAATGATCATCCGTACCTTTGGTATCTTCATCGCCGGAGGAATGTTTGCTCTGTTAATTATGAACACTTTCTCTCCAATTCTCGATGTTGCGGTCAAGGAATTGAAAACTATGAAGACTGAAAAAGGAGGGGATCCTGCATGAAAAAGATGAGACTGAAACCTATTTTATTCATGATCGCCATTACTGTAATTTTCACCGGGGTTCTGGCAACTATTAACGAAATAACCGCAGAACAGGTCGAGCTGAACGAGCAGGCTGCAGAGCAGCGTTCTTTTTTAAACGTAGTGGATTTGGATTATGAAAATCTTACTGCGGAAGAAGTAAATCAACTTTACGAAGAAACTTTTACGGAAATCACCGCCGGTGGACATGACTTATTTGAAGTTCATATTAACGGCGATTTGTTAGGTTATGTGTATCCCATGGTGGACAGCGCTGTTTGGGGAGAACTTCGGGGAATCATCGGCATTCATCGGGACTTTGAATATCTCCTCGGTGTGGAATTTCTGTCCCATAATGAAACTCCCGGCCTTGGAGGTCGAATTGAAGAAGATGAATTTAAGGATCAATTTCGGGAACTTGATATCTCCGATGTGGAAGGGGATAACTTCGTCGATTATGAAGGAGAGATTGATGCCATCTCCGGAGCCACCGGTACTTCCAACGCTGTAAGAAATATTATAAATAATCATCTTTATGAATTCTTCAATGAAGTAAAGGAGGAGTTACAATGATTAAAGGCGTTAAAAATATTTTTAAAGACGGAGTGTTTCAGGATAACCCGGTTTACCGTCAAATCCTGGGCATTTGTTCCGCCCTTGCGGTAACCAATCTATTAATCAACTCCTTCGCCATGAGTCTCGGGTTAATCTTTGTAACTTCATTTTCGAGTTTGACCGTATCCCTGCTTAGAAACTATACTCCGGGGCATCTTAGAATGATGGTACAAACCCTGATTATTTCCGCTTATGTTATTATTGTAGATATTGTGTTAAAAGCCTATTTTCCCGCCATGAGTTCCGCCCTGGGACCTTATGTAGGGTTGATCATTACCAACTGTATTATTATGGGCCGCTGTGAGGCCTATGCCCAAAAGAACAAGCCTCTGCCTTCTTTCTTGGACGGGATTGCCTCGGGTATCGGATATATGCTTGTCTTAATGTCCATTGCTCTTTTTCGGGAATTTCTGGGTTTCGGAACCTTTTTCGGAATCGCTGTGGTAGGGGACTGGTGGACCAATTGGATCTTCATGATCATGCCTCCGGGAGCTTTCTTCATGCTCGGAATTATACTATGGCTTGCCAATACCTATATTCCGGCTAAGGATGAAAAAGTGGGAGGTGCTCAATAATGGATATTAATCCTATGACGATTCTGATTGCATCAATATTTACCAACAATATGATTTTAGCTAACTTCCTGGGAATGTGCTCTTTTATTGCGGTATCCAAGGAGATTAAAACCTCGCTGGGTCTCGGCCAGGCGGTAACTTTTGTATTAACCGGGACCTCTATTATCAATTATTTAATCTATACTTATTTGTTAGAGCCCTTTGGGCTGGAATACCTAAGGTTCATCGTATTTATCATCACCATAGCGGCTTTTGTACAGTTGGTGGAAATGATCATCGAGCGGTATGTTCCCACATTGTATTACTCACTTGGGATCTTCCTTCCATTGATCACAGTAAACTGTGCAATCCTCGGGGTTTCTTTATTCATGGTTATTCGTGAGTATACCCTGTTGCAATCCTTAGCCTTCGGTATCGGTTCCGGTCTTGGCTGGACCTTAGCTATTGTGGCCTTAGCCGCTATTCGTCAAAAGATCAAAAATGCCCCGATTCCTAAAGGATTACAAGGAGCCGGTGTAACCTTAATTATAACGGGACTGATGGCCTTAGCCTTTATCGGCCTTTCCGGTGTCGTCACAATACAATAACGGAGGTGACCAAATGACGACTATTTTTACCACAATATTGATTATCACTGGAATCACCACAATTTTAGCCATATTGATCACCTTTGCCAATGCTTTTATCGCCGACTACGGAGAGAAGAAAATTGTCATTAACAATGACAAGGAATTTATTGTAGAAGGGGGCAAAAGTATTTTAGGGGCCCTGGTGGATAATAAAATTTTCATTCCCTCGGCTTGTGGAGGAAAGGGAAGCTGCGGTTACTGTAAAGCAAAAGTCACCGAAGGCGGCGGTCCGATCTTAGCCACCGAGCTCTCTTATCTTACGGACGAGGATAAAGAGAACGATGTACGTCTTACCTGTCAGGTGAAAGTAAAAGAGGATTTAAAAATTGAAATTCCCGAAGAGCTGTTTAACGTTAAACAGTTCCAGGGTAAGGTTGAATTTTCTAAGGATCTAACCGATAAAATCAAGCATCTTCGAATCAAAATTACTGACGGACAGGAGATCGAATTTAAACCGGGACAATATGTACAACTCTTAGCCCCCCCCTACCCAGGTAATGCGGAAGAGGTTTTCCGAGCCTACTCTGTGGCCTCCTCCCCCAGCCAAAAAGATCAAATTGATCTGATTATCGGTTTAGTAGAAGAAGGGCTGGTTACCACCTATGTTCATGAACACTTATCTGAAGGGGATGAAGTCATCTTCAATGGTCCTTTCGGAGACTTTTACTTAAACGAAGACTCCGACAGCGATATGTATATGGTAGCCATCGGTACGGGAATGGCCCCTCTTCGAAGCATCCTGCATTATATGAATGAAAACAACATAGAGCGACGGGTTCGATACTACTTCGGCGCCCGTAAGCCTGAAGATTTGTTTATGGTGGAGGAAATGAAAAAACTGGAAGAAGAAATGTACGATTATAAATTCATCCCCGTCCTTTCCCGAGTGGGAGAAGATGATGACTGGGACGGTGAAACTGGAAGAGTTACGGACCTTGTGGAGAAGTATTTGGAGGATAAGGCGGAAAGAGAATGTGAAGCCTATCTCTGTGGAAGCGCTCCGATGATCGACTCTACCGAAAAAGCCCTGGTGGAAAAAGGATTAAAAGAAGACAAAGTCTTTTATGATAAGTTTGATTAATGGTCTATGAGAAGTTGATTACATGTAAAAAAAGTTGCCCAATACAGGGCAACCTTTTTTTATGATTTTTCAGCTTTTTATCTGCCTGTTGTTAACAATCGCTATTTTTGAATAGCTGTTTTATATACCCCATTCATTAGGAGTCTTATTCCGGTATCATCTTTATCAATGAATGCTCAAATGCCTTTAAAAACTCCTTTATTTCCTGCTCACTGATGATCAAAGGAGGCAGGAGTCTCAACACATTTATTGCAGTGATGTTGACTAATACCTGTTTTTCGAAAAAACATTCCTTGATTTTTGCTGGATGTATCTTAAGATCCACTCCTATCATCAGACCCTTCCCGCGAGTCTCTCCAAGACTTTCGGGGAACTTCTCTTTTAATTTTTCAATCCCCTCCTGTAATAATCTTCCTTTTTTCTCTACACTCTTTAGGAACTTTTCATCAATAATTTCCAAGACTTTTATTCCTAAGGCCGAGCTTAAGGGTCCAGGGCCAAAGGTAGTGCCGTGATCTCCCGGTAAAAAATAACCGTCCATATCTTTATGGACCAGCATTCCCCCTAAGGGATTACCTCCCCCTGCACCCTTGGCAAAGATTACTATATCCGGGACCACATCGTAGTGCTGGTAGGAAAAAAACTTCCCGGTCCTCCCGATACCGGTTTGGATCTCATCAATGCAAAGCACTACGTCGTACTTTTTACAAAGATCAGAAATTCCTGTCATCTCTTCCCGGGAAACTCCCTCTATGCCGCCGCTTCCACTGACCGGCTCTAGAATAATCCCTACAGGTCGCTCATTTTCAAACAACGTCTCTAGTTCCTTTAACGCCTCTCTTGATATTTCGTGCACCGGGTAATCGATAACGGGAAAATCACGGGATACGGAAGGAATTTTAGTAAGGCCGAGAGCCCCTAAAGTCCTTCCGTGGAAACTTCCGCTTAGGGAAACGATGCCCTGCCTTCCCTTTTGCTCCCCGATTTTATACAGATATTTAATCGCTGCTTCCACCCCTTCCGTACCGGAGTTGGTAAAGAAAACTTTTCCGGGAAAGCTTCTGGAAATCAGATCTTCTCCCAGGGCGATGGCCTGTTTACAGTAAAAAAAATTAGAAATATGCAGGTATTTCTCCAACTGTTTTTTTCCTTCCCGTACCAGTTCCGGATGACAATGTCCGAGAGCATTGACTGCAAGTCCCGAGAACATATCCAAATACTTCTTCCCCGAATCATCATACAAGTAGCAGCCCTTTCCGTAACTGACAACAAGGGGCATTCGGTTGTAGGTGTTCAACAAGGTATTTTCTTCTCTATCGATCCAGTTCTCCATTGTCTTCCTCCAGACTAAAGGCTTCTCCGATTCGTCGGATCGCCTCTTTTTCATACCGGGCATCCACTACCCAGCTGATACTGATTTCCGAGGTGGTGACCATTTTTATCGGAATATAATTTTCCGCCATGGTCTGAAAAACCTTGGCGGCTACGCCGGAATGACTGCGCATTCCCAGTCCCACCACAGAGATTTTTGCGATATCTTCATTAAAATCTATTTTGGTGTGAGGACTTATCCCCTCCCACTGTTCAATGAGCTTTCGCCCTTTGTCTTTATCTACTTTAGGAAGAGTAAAACTGACATTCATTAAATCTCCTTTGACCGCCATCTGAGAGATCATATCCACATTGATGTCTTCACGTCCCAAATGGGAAAAAAGATTGTATAGATGATCCGTTGTAGGATCCAGCTGATGAATGGTGATTTGAACATCATCCAGACTTGAAGTGATACCGGTTATGACTGCTTCTTCCATTTTTTCCTCCTTATCTTCGATCATGGTGCCGGGACAATCAGAAAAGGTGGAGGCCACATAAACCGGGATACCATATTTCCCCGCTAATTCCACGGCCCTGGGATGAATGACCCCCGCACCCAAACTGGACATTTCCATCATTTCCTGATAGCCTATTCGATTTATTTTTCTTGCCCCGGGCAGTTTTCTGGGATCTCCGGTGAAAATCCCTTCCACATCGGTATAAATTTCGCATCTTGCCTGAAGAATACAAGCAAGGGCCACTGCGGAAGTGTCAGAACCCCCTCTGCCCAATGTGGTATAATCCCGCTGCTCATTGATTCCCTGAAATCCTGCCACCACGATAACCTCATGGTCTTCGAAGGCTGTTAGAATTTTTTGTTGATCAATCTTTTTTATTTTTGCATTTTGATGAAGAGCTGTGGTTTCAATTCCCAATTGATATCCGGTGTAAGATATTGCCCTACATCCTCGGTCTATTAAAGCCATTGTCAGTAAGGAAATAGAAGTTTGTTCTCCCGTAGCCAACAACATATCCATTTCTCTTGGCGAAGGTTTTTCAGAAATCCCCCGGGCCAAACTGATCAGATCACTGGTAGCCGATCCCATAGCGGAAAGTACCACCAGAATTTTGTATCCCTCTTCGGTTTTCTTTTTGATTTTATCTCCGATGGCCTTGATTTTCTCCAGACTTCCCACGGAGGTACCCCCATATTTTTGAACCAGTACATTCATCGGAATTACTCCTCGGACAAGGATCTAAGGGCGGCTACGATTTCCGTTTTTCCCCTTGTTTGATCATCCAAGGTTTTAATGGCCTTCGCCGGCATACCTGCCACAACGGTATTCGGTGCTACATCTTTCGTAACCACGGCCCCTGCCGCAACCACAGATCCTCTTCCTACGCGAACGCCTTCCAGGATGACGGCGTTCGCTCCTATAACCACACCATCTTCAATCACCACGGGATCCGCTGATGGAGGTTCAATGACCCCAGCGATCACCGCTCCCGCTCCAATATGACAATCGGCTCCGATGGTACCCCGACCACCGATCACCACATTCATATCCACCATGGTTCGCTTTCCGATTACCGCTCCGATATTGATCATGGCCCCCATCATAATCACTGCATTTTCTCCAATGTCCACTTTCTCCCGAATAACGGCTCCCGGTTCAATTCTTGCTTTCTGAGAGGGATAATCCAATAGAGGCACCCCGGAAAAGCATCGGTCACTTTCCACCCGGTGTCTATCTATCCGGGACTTTTCCTTCTCTAAGAAAATTTGCACCTCTTTCCAGTCTCCGAACAGCACCCCGGAGTTTTTTTCGAAGTAGGCTTCTATGTCGTAGCTTTCCGTCGATATATTTTCCATATCCCCGGCAAGGGTTACCTTTACCGGAGTTTTTTTCTCGCTATTAGCAATATAGTCAATTATTTCCTGTGCATTCATTGGTTCCATTATATAGTCTCCTTTTTTCGGTTTTTTATTATGTTTCCGGATTTTTTATAGTCTATTACTTTTCTTAAGATTTTTTTGTTTTAAAGTTTTCTTGACAGTCCCTATCCTTCTTTTGTATTGAGTACATCTTCCATCGTATAACATCCCGGAGATTGGTTTATCAAAAATTTTCCAGCCTTTAAGGCCCCGCTGGCAAAAACCTTTCGGTCCATGGCTTCATGGGATAGGGTAATCTGCTCCATATCATCGATAAAGTGTACGTGGTGCACCCCTTTAATGTCTCCGCCTCTGATGGCGTGGACCCCGATTTCTCCCGTCTCCCGGGGGCTCTCCCCTTCCCGGCCGTAAACAATCTTACGCTTTTCCTGAAGTCCTGACTCTACGGAATCAACCAGGGATTTGGCACTGCCCGAGGGGGCGTCTTTTTTTCTTCGGTGATGGGACTCTACAATTTCAATATCCACGTTGCTTCCCAAGGCCTTGGCGCTTTGTTTTACCAAGGAAAACAGCAAATTCATTCCAATGGAAGTGTTCGAGGCCTGGAGCACCGGAATTTTTTTCGAAGCCCGATCAATATCCTGTTGCTGATTTTCACTGAACCCCGTGGTGGCGATAACCACAGGAGCACCGGCTTTCAGTGCAAAGTTTAAAAGCTTTTCCAAGCTTGAAGGGTGGGAAAAGTCAATGATCACATCCACGCCTTTATTCAACTCAACAACATTGGTTTTCGAATCCACTCCTTGAATTTCTGTCCAAAAATTTTCTTTTTCAGCCAGGGCCTCGATGTTTTTTCCCATGGTTCCGCTAATACCCCAAATCAGTAATTTCATCGGCTTCACACCTTTCCTTTAGTCCCGTCTTCTTCTAAAACTAACCCGTAGTTTTTCATCTCTCGAATCAGATTTTCCTTCGCACCTTCACTCATAGGGGTTAAGGGTAGACGAAGTTCATTTTTTCCCATACCAAGTAGGGAGATTGCAGCTTTAATCGGTATCGGATTAACCTCAGCGAATACCTGTTGAACCAAGGGTAGCATTTCTGTTTGTATTTTTATCGCAGTTTTTAAATCTTGATTTCCCACTGCTTTGCAGAGTTCCTGTACTGGATTTGGAATAATATTTGCCACCACAGAAATCACACCATGGCCTCCGGAAGCGAAAATCGGTAAAATTTGGTCATCGTTTCCCGAATAGATTTTAAAATCTTGAGAAACTCGCCTTTTGATTTCCAAAACCTGGGCCATGTCACCCCCGGCTTCTTTGATCCCTATAATATTAGGAATTTTGCTTAAGTCTTCCACGGTTTCCGGTTCAATGTTGACGTTGGTTCTGGAAGGTACGTTATAGAGTATAATCGGCAAATCCACTTGATTTGCAATCCCCCCGTAATAAGCCTTAAGCCCTTCCTGGGTGGCTTTGTTGTAATAGGGGGTTACCAGTAACAGTCCATCAGCCCCAAGCTCTTTGGCCTGCTTGCTGTAACTTACTGCTTTTTCATAATCATTGGAACCGGCTCCTACAATTACCGGAACTTTTCCCTGGACTTTTTCCACAGCTTTTCGAATGATCGCTTCCCGCTCCTGTCCTGACAAGGTGCTGGCTTCTCCGGTGGTTCCAAGTACCACAATCCCCTGGGTTTTAGATTGCAATTGAAAATCCAACAATTTTTCGAAACTTTCCATATCCACCTCTCCGTCTTTAAATGGGGTTACAATCGCCACGGCTGATCCTGTAAACATAATTTATAGCCTCCTTATTTTGTATGGTCTCTTATAGTTTGTCTTTTATTCATAGCAATTTTGTAATGCTATCCGAATATATTACCCTGTTCGATTCTCCATTACTGGAAATTTTCTATACCCCCTTTAGCTTCTCCATATGGCTTAAAATTCCAACAGCGTTGGTAGCGGCTCCTTTTCGAAGATTATCCGCCACCACCCAAAGGGCTAGACCCTTAGGATCAAACAGATCTTTACGGATTCTTCCGATAAAGACTTCATCCCGATCATGAGCATCAAATACAGTGGGATACACTAAATCCTGGGGCTTATCCATCAATTCCAGTCCCTCGGTTTTCTGAAATATATCCCGTACTTCCTGTAGATCCGGTGCTTTTTCAAATTCAGCGTAAATCGCCTCGCTATGCCCGTTTATCACCGGAACCCGTACCGTTGTTACCTGCACCGGAAGTTCCGGTTTATTTAGAATTTTCTGAGTTTCATATACCATTTTCAACTCCTCTTTGGTATAGCCATTATCATAGAATACATCGATGTGAGGAATGCAGTTTCCTGCAATGGTCTTTGGATAAGTTCTGGGCTCCCGCTTAGGATCCCCTGTTTGTTCCTGCAGTTCCTGAATCCCAGCCATACCACTTCCCGAAACTGCCTGGTAAGTTGAAACATTAATTTTCTTTATGCCGTAGACCTTGTCTAAGGGACTGAGGGCCGCTACCATCTGTATGGTAGAACAGTTGGGATTTGCCACAATTCCTTGATATCCTTTTAAAAGATCTCCATTGATTTCCGGGACCACCAAGGGAATCCTCTCGGTCATTCGCCACTGGGAGGAGTTGTCAATCACCGTATTCCCCGCCTTTTCTGCAATAGGAGCGAAACGTTTGGACACTTCTCCTCCGGCGGAAAAGAATAAATAATCAAAAGACTCTTTCATGGCCTCTTCTGTTAACAGTTCCACGGTGATTTCCTGGTCTTGAAAGGGAATTTTCTCTCCCTGGGATTTTTGCGATGCAAATAAACGAAGGGATCGGATATCCACCGCTTGTTCCGTTAAAACCTGTAGGATTTTTCGCCCTACATTTCCTGTGCCTCCAACAATACCAATTGTTAAACTCATTTTACAACCTCCTTGTTTTTCTCTGAATTTTTCTGATTTAAACATGTTGCGTACAATAATTATTAATATCTTTTGAGATTTCTTTTTTTCAGGAATAAAAAAACTCCCGGAAACCGGGAGTTTTGTATACGCTCGTAAATGATCCGCAAAAGTTTCATTAAAAACCTCGCGAGTATTTCAAAAGCAATAATAGCCCCCCATGGAATCCCATGACAGTAATAAGATTATTCACCTTACTCCCAGCCCTTAAGGTTCAGCCTCCCTTAAAAACTTCGGCACCGTAGCCTTTCTTCGAAACCTGAGTCGCTTAACCCCTTATTTTCGAATACTGATTTCAGTGCACCTCTATTTTTATATTCAGTTATAATGTTTAGTAGTATATCACATTTTGCTTCAATGTCAAAATTTTTTTATCAAAACTTTATTAAAATTATTTTTTTACCGTCTCGTATAGTTCTTTCAGGCGATTTTTCCGGGTGGGCAGTTCCCTTCGTACTTGCTTTAGGTAATCAAAATTCAGCTCCTGATAAATAAAGTCCTCTTTTTCTTCCAACTCCTTCAGTACTCTTCCCCAGGGATCCACAATCATACTGTGCCCATATGCATGATAAGAAGCCTTCAGGTTTCTTGCCGGTGAGACAGCAGCGACATACAGTTGATTATCCAGGGCTCTGGAGCGCATCAACAACTCCCAATGGGCGGGCCCGGTGGTCAAATTAAAAGCTCCGGGAACAACGACCAATCTTGCCCCTTGCTTTTCCATAATCTGAAAAATCTCCGGGAAACGAACATCATAACAGATAGCGATTCCGATTTTCCCGAATTTTGTATCAAGTACCGTTATTTTTTTTCCTCGGGACAATACGTCGGATTCTTTGAAGGTGATTTTCCCGGGAATATCAATGTCAAACAAATGAATTTTCCGGTGTTTCCCCAAAAGTTCTCCACCCTCTCCAAATACATAGGTGGTGTTATATATCTCTTGTTTTCCTCTCCCTTTCTCCGGTATGGACCCTGCAATAATCATAACTCCGTGTTCTTTTGCCAAAGTCTGAATCCTTAATGTACTCTCTCCAGGGTAGGGTTCGCTGAACTCCGGGAAATAGCTGTTATCATAGGGAGTATTAAACATTTCCGGAAGAATAATGATGTCCGGGTGATACTCTTTAATACCCCGGGTGACCATTTCCTCCGCCTTTTGTAAGTTCTTCTCCTTTTCGGTCTCAACCATCATTTGACATCCCAGCACTTTTAGGTTTTTCATTTTTTTTCCTTCCTTTCATCTTTTGCAATTTTCCTGTTATGGATTTTCCTTCAATCAATTTAAGCTGATTTTAGAGACCCACGAATTTAAACTATAACACTTTTTCTTACTTCACCCCCCCTCGAAGATTAAGGGTTTTTATATAGAAATCCGAAGGGCTTTATGGTATGATTATAATTGCCTTTATCCGTAAATACATAAAATATTTAGGAGGAATTATCCATGACCCATATTTTCTTTGTCATTTTCTTTATATCCTATATGCTTTTTATTGCTTTGACCTTTCCGATCCATTATTACTATGAAAAAAAGGGCCCGCAGGATAAAAAACGAAATCTGGTTTATAGGATCAACAGAAGTCTTTCAAGAAATATTGTGCGTTTCAGTCGCTGCGATTTGGAAATCATCGGTGAGGAAAACATTCCAAAGAATCAGGCAGCCCTCTATGTCAGCAATCACCAAAGTTATTTGGATATCCCGCTATTAGTCTATGTTCTAAATCAACCCCTTGGCTTTGTGGCAAAAAAGGAGCTTCGAAAAGTTCCGGTAATCGGGAAATGGATTCACTTTACGGAAAGTGTGTTTATCGACCGACAGGATATCCGTCAATCCCTTCGGGCCATCAATGAGGCTTCGAAAAAAATTAAAGATCATCATTCCATGGTAATTTTCCCCGAAGGTACCAGAAGCAAAACCTCGGAAATGAATCCCTTTAAACCGGGAAGTTTGAAAATTGCGGAAAAGGCCGAGTCATTAGTGGTCCCCGTGACCGTCATCGACTCCTATAAACTTTATGAGGCCAACAACGGCCGCATTCAACCCGCAAAGGTTCGAGTGGTCATTTCCAAGCCTCTTCCTCCTCAGGAAAAGGGTCAGGAAAAATCCTCGGACAACACCGTGAAGGTCCTGAATACCATTCAGGAAAACTTACAAAAATATCAAATGTCTTAAACGTATATCTATAAGTAATTATGAACAAATCTTCCGGACATAGCTCTTCTAAATATGCCTTTCGGGAGGTTTGTTTTAGTTTTTAATATCCTTTATTCAAGTTCACCACGTTCTTTAAGGTTTCCCCCCGGGAAAATCTATCCGCATTTTCATAAATAGTATCAAAACGCCGTTGATTCCGCATTTCCGACACCCAGGAATTATGAGGGGTAATGATGACCCTTTCAAAATCCCACAGGGGACTGTCTTCTTTTAAGGGCTCCTGCTCAAAAACATCCAAGGCAGCCCCTTGTATAGACCCTTGTTCCAGATGATCAATCAGTGCTTGCTCATCCACAATGCTGCCTCTGGAAACGTTGATCAAATAGGCCTCGGGGTTCATGGCCGCTAAGGCTTCATCATCGATTAAATGATGGGTTTCATCGGTATAGGGAATGGTCAGGACCACGACCTCACTATGCTTTAAAACCTCTTTTAAATCTTTTACGGGATAGCATTTATGAAAATACTCTACGTCTCTTCCTCGGGTATTGACTCCGGTAACTTCCACACCAAATCCCTGTAGCCGCTTTGCTCCTTCCACAGCTATACTTCCAGTCCCTATAAAAGTTATCCGTTTATTGTACAACTCCATTAGAGACGTATCAATTTCCCACTGTTTTTGCTGCTGCTGATGATAAAAAGTCTTGCTGTTTTTAAAGAGTTCCAGTATTTTCATTACGATAAACTCTCCCATGGGAACGCTATACCCCCCTTTGTTGTTGGTAAGGGTGATTTCTTGGTCTCTTACCTTATCTAAGGGTACCTGGTCAATACCGATACTGGACAGTTGGATCCATTTCAGCTTCTTCATTTTCCCAATGTCTAAGGTAGTAAAGGGATTGTAGCAGAATAGGACCTCCACATCCCGTAACTCTTCATCATATACCAGATCTTTTTCTTTTCGAAGGATGATTTCGTAGCCGAGATTTCTAATACTTTGCATTTTCTTTTTACCGTAATCGTAAGTAAACAGTGCTTTCATAGTATCCCTCCTGTCATTTCTCTTCAGTTTATACCCAGGATCCCCTGTTCTAAAAGGGAAACCTTCTACCCCGTATTAGTCTTTCTTAAATTGAATTAAGCTAATCTGTTCTTTTATTTTTTTTGATTTCACATAATTATTACGGATTTTTCATTCTTTCCCATGGGGATGTGTGCTAAAATCAAAGAGAGTCTTCAGTCTTAGGAGGGAATCCATGATTTATCGAATAAAGCAGTTTTACCGGGGTTTATTTGCGAAGGTGACCCTAGAAGATCAACAATTTCTTAAAAAGCATCTATCGAAGCAGGAAATCTGCCTGTTTCGCCGTCTTCGGATTGGGGAGCAGCGCCACTGCCTAAATATTGCCTATGACTGTCTGGCAATAAATGAACATAATCCCACGTTAATCAAAGCCGCCCTTCTCCATGACGTGGGAAAAGTACAAAGCAATTTAACCTTGATTAATAAAGCCTTTGTGGTACTTGTCATTAAACTTAATATTCCCGGAAAAATGCTTCCGCAGTTTATTAAAGAAGCCCTGTATTATAAAAAGCATCACCCGGAATTAGGTGCAAAAATCCTCGAAAAAATAGGCACACAGTCTCCAGTAATTTTTCTTACCCGTTATCATCATCGAGAGGCGCTGAACAATCCCTTCCGAGCCGAAGAATTTCCCATAAAGGATTCCCAACAGGATTTAGTAAAAAACCTGGCAATCCTGCAAAAAATAGACGAAAAAAATTAAGGGGCACCTTTACCCCTTAATTTTAGTTTTTGTAAAATCCCTACTTATTTCAAATCTAGAAATTTATAAACCGATGCTTTTCTATTCCAAGTCTTTTTTATAAATATCCTTTAACACCACACCGGAATTCCGATCTTCGACTTTTCCAATGGACCATTCGTTTTGTAGTATGATGGCGGGATTTCCATCATGATCCTCTACCAGCATACTGTCCATGGTGATACTGAAGCGGTAGGGATCGTAGTTATCCATTTCGATCCACCGAATAAATCGGTGAGGCATACTTTCCATGATGATGTCCACGCTGTACTCATTTTTCAGTCGGTATTCCAATACTTGAAATTGCAATACTCCAACCACTCCCACAATATATTCCTCAATACCGATATTCGGTCGCTTAAAGACCTGGATCGCCCCTTCTTCCGCCAACTGCTGAATCCCCTTCAAAAACTGCTTTCGTTTCATGGAATTCTTCGGAATGATTTTTGAAAAATGCTCCGGAGGAAACACGGGAATACGCTCATATTTTAGGGATGCGTCGGCTTCCGACAGGGTATCGCTGATCTTAAAGAGCCCCGGATCATGGACGCCGATAATATCTCCGGGATAAGCGGTATCCACAATCTCCCGGTCCTGGGCTAAAAATTGCTGGGGCTGGGCCAGACGAATTTTCTTTCCCGTCCTGGAATTGTATACAGACATGCCCTTCTCAAACTTTCCGGAACAGATTCGAATAAATGCCAGCCGATCCCGATGTGCGGGATTCATATTCGCCTGGATTTTAAAGATAAATCCGGAAAAATTAGGGTCTTCCGGAGGGATCATGCCTTGATTGCTATTTCTCGCTTCCGGTTTATAGGTCAGTTTTAAAAAAGATTCCAAAAAAGGTTCCACGCCAAAGTTGGTCATAGCACTTCCAAAGAACAGCGGGGTTAATTCTCCGCTTTGGATCCGGTCATGATCAAAGTCGTCTCCGGCCATATCCAGCAGTTCTACCTCATCCCGTAGGCGTTGATAATAATCGGTTCCGATAATGTCTGCCAGACCTTCATCATACAGATCCTTGCTGACAATTTTTGCGATATTTTGGCCGTGGTCCCCGTCCTGAAAAAGTTCAATTCTTTTTTTCTCCCGATTATAAACCCCTTTAAAGTCTCCGTCGGTGCCAATGGGCCAATTCATAGGGTAGGACTGAATGCCGAGAACCTTTTCGATCTCTTCCATCAGTTCAAAGGGGTCCTTTCCCGCCCGGTCCAACTTATTAATGAAGGTGAAAATCGGTATGTTTCGATCCTTACAAACCCGAAACAGCTTTTTCGTTTGAGGCTCCACCCCTTTGGCGCAGTCAATGACCATTACAGCGCTGTCTGCTGCAGTTAGGGTTCTATAGGTATCCTCCGAGAAGTCCTGGTGTCCCGGGGTATCCAAAATATTTATGCAGGCACCCTCATAGTTAAACTGCATCACACTGGAAGTTACCGAGATCCCCCGTTGTTTTTCAATTTCCATCCAGTCAGAAACCGCATGTTTCTGAGCTTTTCTAGATTTTACAGATCCGGCCAGACGAATGGCTCCCCCGTAAAGGAGGAACTTTTCCGTCAACGTCGTTTTTCCCGCATCGGGGTGGGAAATAATTGCAAATGTCCTTCGTTTGTTTATTTCATTAATAAAATTTTTATCCATCATAACAACTCCAATATTTAATTGCATCCTAGCTTTTTAACCGACAACCAAAACTGATAGCCAAACTTCATAGCTACAACAGCTATCGCTGTACACAGTCTTTATTTTCACAGGGAAGCATTATTTCCACATGCAAATATGATTTCAACAGATACACCCATATTTTAACGGCATGAAGATATCCTAGCGTGCCAACATCTCAATGGCGGTCTTAAAGATCTTAGCGTGAGTAAGACCGTACTTCTCTAAAAGCTCTGCGGGCTTTCCCGACTCGCCGAAGGTGTCTTCCACACCGATACGCTTTAAAGGCACCGGCATATTTTCCGACAGCACTTCCGCTACCGCCGAGCCGAGGCCCCCAATGATATTATGTTCCTCTGCGGTAATAACCGTTCCGGTTTCCTCAGCAGCCTTAATAATCAATTCCCGATCAATGGGTTTGATCGTGTGCAGGTTCAAAACTCTCGCCTCCACACCCTTTTCTTCCAGTCTTTCAGCGGCCTTTAGGGCTTCGTGGACCATCAGTCCCGTGGCAATAATGGTGATATCGCCCCCCTCTTTTAAAGTGATACCTTTTCCGATTTCAAATTTATAATTTTCATGGTCATTGATCACCGGTACGCCGGAACGTCCCAGTCGTAAGTACACAGGTCCTTCAAATTCTGCAATTCTTTTTACCGCCTTCATGGCTTCCACTCCGTCGGAGGGCACAATAACGGTCATATTTGGAATGGTCCGCATGCAGGCGATATCCTCTAAGGCCTGATGAGATGCGCCGTCTTCTCCTACGGTAATTCCCGCATGGGTGGCACAAATTTTTACGTTTAGCCTCGGGTACCCGATGGAGTTTCGAATAATCTCAAAGGCTCTTCCCGTGGCAAACATGGCAAAGGAACTGGCAAAGGGGATTTTCCCCGTGGTGGAGAGCCCCGCCGCAAGACCGATCAGGTTTTGCTCTGCCACTCCCGCATTGAAAAACCTTTCGGAATAGACCTCTCCAAATCCTGCGGTTTTCGTGGATTTGGATAAGTCCGCATCTAAGACTACCACATTCTCATTTTCTTCTCCAAGTTCCACTAAAGCTTTTCCGTATCCGTCTCTTGTAGCCATCATTTTACTCATGATCCAACCCTCCCAGTTCATTCATTGCTTGATCCCGTTCTTCTTTATTCGGTGCTTTTCCATGCCAACCGGCCTGATCTTCCATAAAGGACACACCTTTCCCTTTTACGGTTCTGGCAACGATCATTGTAGGTTTGCCTTTATATGTTTTTGCAATTTCTATCGCTTCTAAAATCTCACCGAAATCATGACCGTCAGCAGTCAGTACGTTCCAGCCGAAGGCTTTAAATTTATCAGTAACAGGGTGTACCCCCATAACTTCTTCATTCGGTCCGTCAATTTGCAGACCGTTATAATCTACAAAGGCCGTAAGATTTTCCAGCTTATAATGAGACGCCGCCATGGCTGCTTCCCAAACAATTCCTTCTTGAAGTTCTCCATCTCCCAACAAGGCAAATACCCGACTGTTGCTGTTGTCGGTTTTCAGTCCCAAGGCCATTCCCACGGCGGTGGAAAATCCTTGGCCCAGAGATCCTGTGGACATATCCACTCCGGGTATGTTTTTCATTTCCGGATGTCCCTGCAATAAGGATCCGATTTTCCGCAGGTTCCACAGTTCGCTTTTTGGAAAAAATCCTTTTTCTGCCAGGGCTGCGTAAAGTACCGGCGCAGCATGACCTTTGGACAGCACAAATCGATCCCGTTCCTGCCATCTCGGGTTTTTCTCGTCCACGTTCATTACTTTAAAATACAAAGCACTGAGGATCTCCACTGCGGAAAGGGACCCCCCGGGATGACCGGAACCGGATTTGTAAAGCATTTCCACAATATCCTTACGCATAATTACGGCCTTTTGTTCTAGCATTTCATGATTCATGATTTTCATAACCTCCTAGTTAGTTGTTCAAGCAATATTTGTTTTCTTTCATCATCAACACTTTCATTGGCGAAGTCCTTAGATTTCGCTCCATTTGATAGCATAAACCCTATATTTTCCCCTGAAATTTACTATTTCGGTTCTTTAAAGCCTTCTCCTAATACCTCATGGATGGTGCTGACCATCATAAAGGCCTTCGGATCCACTTCATTGACAATACGCTTTAATTTTGCCACCTGGGCACGGTTTACCACACATAATAGTACATCCCGATTAGAACCGGTATATACCCCTTTTCCTGAAAGGGCTGTAACCCCCCGATTCATTTCCTGAGTGATTTTCATCCCCATAGCTTCGGGATCATTGGAAATGATATAAAAGGCTTTGGCATAACTGAGGCCTTCTACAATAAAGTCGATCAGTTTTACTAAAATATACAGGGCGATAATGGAGTAAAGTGAGGTCTCAATTCTTCTTTCCACCAAGCCTGCAGCTGCCACTACAATGAGGTCCAACAACATCATCATTTTCGCTGTACTGAGATTCGGGAAAAACTTATTCAATATAGCCCCTCCAAGGTCGGTCCCTCCCGTGGTCCCACCGAAGCGAAAAACTATGCCAAGCCCTACTCCGGAAATCACACCCCCGTAAATTGCGGCCAGTAACAGATCCTCGGTTACGGCAATTTCTCCAAAAAATAAATAGAAAAATCGGATGAACACCGACAACATAATCGTTGCATAAGCGGTTTTTGCGCCAAAAGCCTTACCCAGAATCATGATTCCTGCAATAAATAAGGGAATGTTTACGGCTAAGTTGGTAAAGTCGATAGGAATGCCGAAGATTTTTTGTATCAGAATGGCAAAACCCGTCACTCCTCCCGGGGCTATGGTATTAGGCTCTAAGAAAAACACCAAAGAAAAAGCCAGTAGACCCGAGCCGAGGGCTATGGCAAGATACTCCACAAGCATTCTATATTTTTTATTTTGAATCATCGTCATGCTCCTTTCCAAAAATTAAGACCTCATTCCCCAATTATTGCTTGAAAGAATGAAAGGTCTTATTTACAATTCAATAGTGCTATTGGTTATGTGGTACTGATAAAGTGCCAGTACAAAGATGATTTTTTTATGTAGTGATATATTCCTTGTTGCATGCTTTTTTTCTTAATAATCCGATAAAATACCTAAGCTAATGGAAAGCGCCCGATTTACTTTGGTCATGGTTCGATCATCCAAGGTTCCTATTTTCTCTTCTAATCGCTTTTTATCAATGGTTCGAATCTGTTCCAGTAAGATCACGGAATTCTTGGGGATTTTGTAATGAGTAGTGTCCAACTCCACATGGGTGGGCAGCTTCCCTTTGTTAATCTTCGACGTTATGGCCGCAACAATAACCGTAGGGCTGTATTTGTTGCCGATGTTGTTTTGAATAATCAACACCGGTCTTACCCCGCCTTGTTCCGATCCCACAACGGGACTTAGGTCTGCGTAAAACATATCTCCTCTTTTAATTGCCACGATTTAATCACTCTCCGATATATTGTTTTCATAATCTTCCAACAAAAACAAATCTAAGCTCATACCCAGTTCCGCCAATGCAGCATTAATATTTGCCATCTCCTCATATCCTTCTTTCATTTTAGAAAGTTTTTCTCCAAAGCATTGCTCTTGGATATAGGCACGAATCACTTTCGCTAAGAATTCACTTCGATTCAAATTTTCGATTTTTGCCAGGTGGTCCGCCTCTTCAATAAGAGATAAGGGTAATTCGACAAAAAATTTATCTGAATTGGGCATACTGCACCTCCTAGTCATAAGTATTAGGCTAACTTATATTATATATCACTTAAGATTGTCGTGTCAACAAGTGATCGGTAATTGCCCATACTTCTCCTTTCATTAAATAAACCCTAGGAACCCTTCGACTGATCATACAAACAATTTCATAATTTATGGTGCCCAGTAAATCCGCAAAATCATCCGCGGTATTGGGATCTTCATCGTTGCTACTAATGACAGTAACCACGTCTCCTATATTGGCCTCTTCACCGGTGATATCCACCATGGACTGATCCATACAGATTCTTCCAACAATGGGATAGGCCTTCCCTTTTAGCATCACCTTGGCTTTTTCCGTCAGCAGCCTTGTAAAACCGTCTGCATAGCCCACGGGAAGGGTGGCAATCCGTCGGGTTTCCCGGGTTTCATATATGAGGCCGTAACTGACTCCGCGACCCTTTTCCAAGTCCTTTACCAACGCAATTTCCGCTTTTAACTCCAGTACCTTTTTTAGCTTGATTCTCCGATGGTCCACATCCTTCGAAGGATAAAGACCGTAGAGCATCAGTCCCGCGCGGACCATGTCCAGATTCATCTCGGGAAGATCAATAATTGCAGCGGAATTCGATACATGCTTAATCGGTATATTGAACCCTTCGGCTTCCAGTTTTTTCACTAAAAGCTGAAATTTTTCAAACTGTAAATAGGTAAAATCTTTTTTAGCATCATCGGCTATGGCAAAATGAGTATAAATCCCCTCCACTATCAACCCTTTCATACCTAGGATTCTTATCATTTTCTTCTGATCCTGCTCATGGGTTTGAAAACCCAGTCGGGACATACCGGTATCCACTTTGATGTGCACTGTTATTTTTTCTCCCCGCTCCAAAGCTTTTTCATTGAAGCACTTTCCTTGTTCATAGGTATATATGGTTTGGGTGATGTTATACTTGGTAATTGTCTCAAACTGAGTTTCCGGAGTATATCCCAGCACCATAATAGGAAGCGTTATTCCCGATTTTCGCAGTTCCACAGCTTCCGTCAGGGTGGCCACGGCGAACCGGTCAGCACCAGATTTTACCAGTGTTTCGGCGATCTCTACTGCCCCATGTCCATAACCATCCGCTTTGATTACCGCACAGGCTAAGGTATCTTTATTAATGTTTCGTTTAACCTCTTTCATATTGTGAGATAAATGGTCCAAATTAATTTCCGCCCATAGGGGCCGTAGATTCTCTTTATTAATCATAAGATCCTCCTTTGCTGATTATTGCCTGAGCAACAGCGTCTTTTTTACTGTGGGAAATACTGAGCCAAATCTCCGTGGCCCCCATGATTTCCAATTGTTCCTTTGCTCCGTTATGAAGAACTGCAAAGGGCCGGTTATTGCTGTCTTTATGTATTTCGACATCCTTCCAGCTAAAACCCCGTAGTCCGGTGCCCAAAGCTTTGCTTACGGCTTCTTTAGCGGCAAAATAGCCGGCTACCGTAATTGTAGACTTTTGGTTTTCTGTTATGTAGTCCACTTCTTGTTCGGTCAGGATACGATGTATAAACTTCGGATTTTTCTTTATGGCTCTTTCAATTCGATGAATTTCAATGATATCAATTCCAATGCCTCTAACCATTATCCTTCACCTCTTCTTCTTCTTCACTGAAGTCCTTTAAAAAAGTCAGGTCCATTTGCTCCATCTGTTGATGGCCCATAACTCCATGAAGCATGTGGTATAAATCATTCAGCTTTTCTTCAATCCCCTCTTTTTCTGTCCGCATACCGTCCAGTTTTTTTCGTAGGCCCCTGATATTTTTTTGAACCTTGGAAAGTTTTTGCCGCTCGTGTAAAAATCGGGTGTAAGAAATTTCCGCCATCACTTTATAGAGTTTTTTTTGGATGTCTTTTAGTAAAATCTGTTTTTCTTCCAAATCACTTTTAAATTTTTCGATTTCTTCTTTCACATTCTCAATGTCTATTTTTGCTTTTTCCAATTCCTTGGTCAAGGATCCCCTGTCTTCGGAATTGATTTCATGAGAAAGGGCAATAATTCGGTTAATCAGTTGATCTTTATCCTCATATTTCTTTTGCAGTTTGCCTTCCATATCCCGAATCTCTTTTTCTTTGTTGTACAATTCCCCCTGGAGTTTTTTCGTCCTTTGATTTCCATAGGTTTTAATGGTTTGATGGCATTTAGATTCATTAAAAAATTGTTTGATGTTTTTCGGGTCCAGAATTTTTTCATCAATCTCAATTTTATGGGTTTTTTCGAAAGCTTTATTTTTTATAAAATTTATCATGGCTTATCCCCTTATAACTACTCCCTTGTATTTTTCTTTTAGAAGGTCTTAATTTATTATTCGCCAATTCCTTAAAATATCCTGCTTAAATTCCAAAAACAATTAACATTCCTAAAATCACCGTTAATAAAACGGCGTAAATGACCACATCTCCAAAAATAATCCGTTTTTCAAATTGTTGCACGCAAAAATTAGGGAACTTTTCACACACCACAGTAACCGGTTTATATATGAAACGTTCCGCATTAATCCATTTCGGCAACGGCAGACTGAATAAATGAAATTTCACACCCACTACAAACATACCGAATCCGATAATATAAACTCCCAGGAAGTCTACAATTTCATCAGCCCCGAAAAACTCCAGCCCCACTAAATAACTTTGAATAAACTCCGGGCTGTAGGTAAAGCTGCTTGCCGCAGGAATCAAGTAACCCTCGAAGAAAAAGGAAGGATTTAGACCGATGGCGATAACAAAGAAGGCAAGAATTCCCATGGCCCCATTCATACGATAATGGTCTCCCTCAATTTTTTCATATTCAGGGGCAAGGTCTCCCAGGAAGATGTATCCGAAGAACTTGAGGAAAGAGCATACGGTTCCCGCACTGACAATGACAAAAAGGAGCTCTGCATAACGAAAAACCTCATGACCGTAGAGATAGGCCTCATCAATGGCATGGTGAAGCACGGACTTGCTGGCAAAACCATTAAAGCCTGGCATCCCAGTAATACCAAAGACCGCTATTAAACACAGTAGGGCAGTAAGAGGCATCTTTTTCCAAAGACCCCCGAGCTTGTACATGTTCCATTCCCGAGTACGAAGGAATACCAATCCTGCCACCATAAAGAGAATCACCTTAAAGAAGGCGTGATTGATCATATGGAAGACGGCACCGGCAAAGCCCATAGCTCCTTCATAACCTAAATATCCTGCAACTCCTATTCCCATGATCATATAACCCATTTGACTCACACTGTGATAAGCCAGCATCCGTTTCATATTACCCTGCTGCAGGGCCATAAAAACGCCTACCACCATAGTTATGATTCCGATCCAAATAACCACAGCGCCAATGTTTCTTGAGACCTGCCATAAAAGTTCCACTGAGCTGAGTCGGGCACTGTCCGTAACGGAAAATACCACGGAGACCACCCGAAGAATTCCGTAGGCACCGATCTTGATCAGAATCCCGGAAGATAGTGCCACCACAGAAATCGGTCCACCTTCGTACACCTTAGGCATCCAGAAATGAAAGGGTACCATCCCCGCTTTGATACCGAAACCTCCAATTAAGAAAGCTGCAATAATATATTTGATCGGTCCCATTTCGCTAAACTGTACGGCGAGGGGGCTCCATTCAAAGCTTCCCGTATAGGCGGAGAGCATTAAAATTCCGCTTAGTATGGATAGCCCTCCGATAATTCCCATGTAAATATAAACTTTTCCCGCCTCTAACTGGTCTTCCCCCCTGTGATAAACCATCAAGGCATAGGAAATAAAGGTCATGGCCTCAAAGAATAGGAAAAAGCTCAAAAGGTCGCCAGCCATCAGGGTTCCGATAATAGCAAAGTAGGTTAATGTATAGAAAACATAGTTGATGTCTTCCAAACTGTAAATCCCCAGGGCCAACCATACAATTCCCGTTAAAATAATAAATACGTAGTTGAGCATATCAATACGAAATATGGCTCCCATACCGAATACATTTCCGATTTCATAGACCACAGGGGCCCGTTGGACTTCATTGAAGATCAGAATCATAAAAATCGTGGTGAGGAGTACAAAAACTTTTACCACATTTCGTCGAATTTTTCGTTCATTATCTCCTATTGACGGAATTATCAGTAATTCCAGAACAATAAAAAGGACAATCGATGCAGGCATCCATACTTGAATGATTCCTCTTGAAATAATATCCAATGCTATTCATCCTTTCCTATGATAAAAGCTCCTGCTTCCTTAAGCAGAAGGATCAGCAAGAGCTCTCATTTTATATGATTCGGGTCAAAATAATCAGAGCAACCGTCAAAATTACCGTATATATTATAACATCTTCCTTAATAATTGTCATTTCATAACGATCGGTGATTTTAATTGCATTCTTATAAACCAGATTATACATCGGTCGGTACAGGGTGGTCTCTACATCCATCCAGTCCGGCATGGTCAGGTGGAATAAGTGATACCGGCTTCCGATAAAAAAGATTCCGAAACCGAATAAATAAATCCAAAACATGATGGAGATATCTGCGTAATTAAAAAAATTCATATCCACCAAATAACTTTCAATAAAATAAGGGTCGTATACAAACTGTCGGGCCGACGGAATTAAAAAGGCATTTAAGAAGTAATTGGGAGCCTGCCCGATGGCCACGATTAAAATCGCCAGTCCTGCCATGGCCATATCCATCATACCGTTATCTCCTTCGATATTTTGGTATTTTTCCGGAGTTTTTCCTAGGAAAACGTAACCGAAAAGTTTAATAAAGGAGCATACAGTACCGGCACTGACGATGGTAAACATCACTTCCGCATACCGGAAGGAATGATGACCGTATTCATAGGCTTCGATAATGGCATGGTGCAGCATGGATTTACTGGCAAAGCCGTTAAAACCCGGCATTCCTGTAATCCCTAAAGCGGCTATCAAACAAACCAAAGCGGTAAAGGGCATTTTTTTCCAAAGCCCTCCAAGCTTATACATGTCCTGCTCTCTGGTTCGTAGATATACCAATCCCGCTACCATAAACAATAGTCCCTTAAAAAGAGCATGGTTTACAATATGGTATACTGCTCCGGTAAAGCCCATGGCGCCGTAATCCCCAAGATAGGCTGCCACCCCGATCCCCATTACGATGTACCCCATTTGAGAGATGGAGTGATACGCCAGCATCTTTTTCATATGGGACTGCTGAAGCGCCATAAACACTCCTACGGTCATGGTGGCAATCCCCACCCAGATAATTACTGCTCCCAGGTTTTCGGAAACCGACCACAAGGTGGGATCCAGTTCTCCTAAGGCGGTGATATCAGGAATAAAAAAGCTGGTAATGATTCGAAGCAGTCCAAAGGCCCCTACCTTAATTAAAATCCCCGAAAGCAAAGCGCTGGCCGGCGTAGGGGCTACAGGATGAGCCTTAGGCAGCCAAATATGCAGAGGAAGCATCCCGGCCTTTACGCCAAATCCCAGTACAAAAAACAGAGTGATCAGGTATTTTATCCAGCCCAGCTCGTTCAGTTCCGCTGCCAGGGGTACAAACTCCAAGGTCCCGGTATAAACATATAAAAGAATTATTCCAAGAAGAATACTCAGGCCCCCGGCTACTCCCATATAGATGTAGTTGTTCCCTGCCAGCATGGATTCCTTTGACTGGTTGTGGGCCACCAACATATAGGAGGTTAAGGTCATCATCTCAAAGAAAAGAAACATCGTTAAGATATCTCCCGCAAATATGGTTCCGAGAATTCCTCCAAAGGTTACTGCCATCCATAGGGAGAATCTATTTCGGTGCCGTTCAATCCTCATATAGTCCCGGGTATAAATGGTTACCATCAACCACAAAACCCCTGCGGTCATGGCCATAATAAATCCAAGCATATCCACAGTAAAATGCAGTCCCACACCAAATACTCCAGGGATAAAATAGTCAATACTGCCTTCTACCACCTGGGGATACATTGCTAAAATCATTAAAAAAGTAACAAACGTAGAGTTTACAACAGTGGAATCCCTAAGGGTTTCCGACTTTCTTCCAAAATAGGCCTCAATAGGGCCTCCCACTAAGGGGATTAATATGGCAATAAAGGGCAGATAAGGAATATTGTTGATCAGATTCACAAAGGTCTCGGCGATGGAAAACTTCGTATCAAAGATAAATTCTCCCTGGGTTCCCGTACCCGCTCCCATGGTAATAATAATAAAAATCCCAACGAGAAATATTGTCAATACAAATACTAGTATACAGTTCACACAAAAAGAATCCAGATTACCTATGATTCGTTGCAGAATATTTTCTTTTTGTTTACTATTTAAATCTTTCATGTTTCTCCTCCTCTAAACTACAAGAAAGTGGGAACCGCTCGCTCAATAATATTCATAAGAATTTGAGGGAATATTCCTACTAAAATAATCAATCCTGCAATGATAACCATAGGCATGGTCATGGTTCTCGGAATACCGTCCCGAGTCATTTCTTCACTGCCATCTTCCCTGGGCTTTAAGAAAGCCGCTACAATAATGGGGAGATAATATACCGCGTTAAGAAAGCTACTTAATAGAATTACGACGAGATAGAAAGGCTGATTGGACTCGAGAACCGCCAGGGCTAAATACCACTTACTCATAAACCCGCTCATTCCGGGAATACCGATCATCCCTAGGGCCGCAATACTGAAAATAATCATGGTCAAGGGCATTTCATACCCAATCCCCGACAAGTCGTTGATTTTTCGTTTTTCCGTTTTATATATGATGGCTCCCGCACTTAGGAATAATGCGGATTTCATTAATCCGTGGGAGACTACATGAAAAAGGGACACGCTAAGCCCTTGGGTCGTGGCCATACCGATCCCCAGAAAGATGTATCCTAGTTGGGCCACACTGGAGTAGGCGAGCATTCTTTTAATATCTTTTTGTCCGATGGCAAATATGGACCCCATGATCATTCCCACAGCAGCAAAATAAGCAATGTAATTGTGAACTCCTAAATTAACGATGATAATTTCCGTACCTACTAAACGGAAAAGAACTTTCATCGCCACAAAAATATAGACCTTTACCACAAGGCCGGAAAGCAATGCGCTGGATGGAGTCGGTGCGCTGGAATGGGCATCGGGAAGCCAGGTATGCAAGGGGAAAACCGCAGCTTTAATTCCAAGTCCCGCCGCCATAAAACCCAAGGCCAATAAAATATTGGTGGGATACATTTCCCAGGCAATAGCCATCTGATTGGACATCTCCGTGATGTTTAAGTATCCCGTGGCCATATATAAAAGAGCCACACCGAAAAGAAAAGAGATGGATGCCAAGGTGTTTAACATTAAGTACTTAAAGGCCGCCATAAAGTTTTCCTTTTTTCGTTTAATGGAAATTATTGCACAGGAAGTCATCGCCAGGATCTCCATAAATACATATGTATTAAACAGGTCATTGGTAAAGGTAATCCCCACCATTCCCACGAGCAGTAAAAATATTAAACTGTAATATACCGGAATTTGCTTTGGCAAAATTTCATGTTCAATGTCCCTTAAGGAATAAATCACCACTAAAGTGGTCATCATAAGGATGAAAAAGACCATCATGGTGGAAAACTCATCAACACTGAACTGTATCCCAATGGTGGGACTCCAGTTGCCGATATTATACATGTAGGATCCCTGGGTCATCACCTGAAAAAGCAGATAAGCGCTTAGCGATAGACTTGCTATCAGCACTGTCAGAATAAAATATTTTCCCTTCAAGTTAAACCTTTTCATCAGCAAAGGGGTCATAACCGCTCCTAAAAGGAGTATAAATAGAATCAATAACGGAAACTGCAAATAAGCCATCCTCTACTCCCCCCTCATTTCTAAGATTTCATCCAGCTCAACGGTGCCGTATACTTCATAAATTTTAATAATCAAACTGAGGGCGTAGGCCGTAATACTAACAGCAACCACAATTCCCGTAAGAATCATCGCCGTAGGTAAAGGATTCACATAGGAAGCAGTGATCGGTTCTTTTACGGTACCAAGTATGGGAGCATTACCTTCCGCAACGTATCCCACGGATACCATAAACAAAAATACGGCGGTTTCCATAATGTTGAGCCCAATAACTTTTTTGAGTAAATTCGGATGGGTTAATACGGTATAAAGCCCTATCACCAAAAGGGTGGCGGCTCCAAAATAATTAATTCGGTCCATGATAATTTCCAAAAACTCCATTTTAATGATCCTCCTTAATGAACACATGAAAAAGACTGATCAGGGTTACCGCAACTTTGAAAGCAATCCCCATATTTACCAAAGAAAGCATCTCAACTTGTACTTTTTCTCCATAAGCGATCTGATAGGCTCCCGCTTCTCTAAGCTGCAGCACATCATAACCCATAAAAACGACCACAAAGGCCATTAAAATAAAACAAAGCAGTACCTCCCGCTTTAATTTCCCAAGGCGATCCGGTACTTTTTTTTCCGCTTTAGCAAGGCCAAACACAATGGTATACAGAACAATTGCGGAACCCATAATGGCTCCACCGGCAAAACTTCCCCCCGGTGATGCGCTGGCGTTTAAAATAATATAAGTGCCGTATAAGTAAATAAAGGGGGTAACGATGCGTATAATGGTTTTTACTATTAAATCGTCCATAGATGCGTGCTCCTTTTACTCTTCTTTAATACTTCTTTTTTTTTCATTTCCCCTAAGTACGGATATTACCGCAACAATTGAAGTAAATAGAACTCCGGCTTCAAGCAAGGTATCTATCCCTCGGTAGTATTTTAAAACTGCGGTTACGGTGTTGGGGGTTTTCGTATCATCAATGGCATTCTCGATGTAATAATCCGCCACTTCATTTTGACTGGGATTTTCCGGATCTCCGATAGCGGGAAGCTCCATAACACTGATAAACATAATTCCCAGCAGACCCAAAAACACTAGAGGTATAAAAAATTTTTTCATTTTTCCACCCTCCTTATTCTGGAAACCGTGGCAATCAGAAGAATAGTAGTAACACCGGCTCCAATGGCGGCTTCCGTCAAGGCAATATCCGGCGCCATGAGTATCAGCCACAAAATAGCCATTACCAAACTGTATGATGCGAAAATGATAATGGCACTAAGCAAGTCCTTTGTCCGCTCAACAGCTAAAGCGCAAACAATCAGGAAAAGTATTAAAATAACATTTAAGATTTCCATTTGATCCTCTCCTTATGATTCTCTTCAGAATCCTTACATCAGGATTTTCTTACAGATACATTTAGATTATTCTTCTTGAATTTTACTTTTGAAGTTCCTCTTTTTTTTCACTGTGGTATTTTGCCTTAGCAATAATATGGGCGGCGGTAGGATTGGTAATCCAGATAAAAGCAATTACAATGATGCTTTTCACACTGATTATACTAAACCCACTGTACACCGCAAGGGCTAATAGGGCAAGACCCGCTCCCAAAGTATCACATTTGGTGCTGGCATGCATTCTTGTATAGGTATCGGGCATTCGTATAAGTCCTAAGGTTCCTACGCCAAAAAAGAAGGCGCTGCTTCCTATCAATATTAATATAATGGCGTTTACGATCATTTCTACCTCTCCTTAATAAAGCTTTCCTTTTTCTAAGTATTTGGACACCGCAATGGTTGCAATAAATCCCATCATGGCATAGACCAGAGCCACATCAATAAAGCTTTCCTGTCCGGTTTGTATCGCTAAAAACGCAATGAGCACCGCAATTTTAGTGGAAATCACGTCAATGGCCACCACACGATCCGCCGCTGTGGGGCCTGCATAGGCTCGGTACAGACAGACAAACATGGTGACCCCTAAAAATATAATAAAACCTAAAAAAACAGTCTCCATCATCTTTACTCCGCCTCCAGTTTTCGTACAAATTCTTCGATAATACTGCCTTCCAGCCCCTCCGCCGCTTCCTTGGTTAATGCGTGCACAAGAAATCCTTCCTCGTCGATATCTACGGTCAAGGTCCCCGGGGTTAAGGTTACGGAATTCCCAAAGATCACTTTATCAAAATCCTTTTCAAAGGTTTTTTTCACCTTTACAAAGGAGGGAGAAATCGGTAAGGAAGGAGAAAGGACAATTTTGGCCACCTGCCAGTTGGACTTTAATATTTCGATCAGCATAACGAAAATAAATTTTACAAAAAGCACTATTTTCCCCGGGCTAAAAAGGGTCGTCTCCTCGGGTGAAAACAATAAACTTTTGGAATACAGCATAATCAGGCCTACGGCCCCTGCACCGATCAGTGCAATTTCCAAAGTAAACTGCTGCGATAAAATAATCCAAAATAAAAAAAGCAAAACAAAATAATAGCTGTAAGTTTTTATACGATTTTTCAATGTACACACCTCTTAGTCTGTTCTATGAGATTATTATAAAACCCTTCTCTTTTAAGAAATTCAAGGGTTTCGATTCATGTCATATTCTATTGTACTCCTATTACTTTTAGATTTCAACATGAAATCCGTGAAATCAAGAAAAATTCTTCAGACTTCATTTTCTTCGAAGTATTTTAATACAACAAACCCCTTTATAACAAACCTTCTGTTCTATAAGAAAGTGGTTACAAAGGGGTGCTTTTATGTCAGATAGCTTAGACTTTATGCTCTGTTGTTAACTTCGATTTTCACCATTTATCATTGTGTCAATTAATTATTTACCACAAGAGACTTATTTCATATAACTGACGGTGGACTCCTGTTGTTTTTCTTTTTTCGCTAATACCATCACCAATGCTTTTTTTAACCCGATCCAGCCTAAACAGGATATAGCAGCGATGGTTCCAAGCTTTCCGCCCACTCCTGCAAAGGGAACCTCCACCAAGATAAATAGCACTCCGGCGATAAATCCCACCGCGGCCATTTCTTTAAGGTTTGGTACGTTTTTCGCTGCCACCATTCCGGCGTAGGAAGATGTTGTGGCCATCACTGCCAGGGTAGTCCCCATCTCAAAAAAATGAGGCAAAAACAGTCCCGATAACAGTACCACTATAGCGGAACCGAAAACCGCACCTTTCTCTAATTTCACACTGATTGTATAAGTTGCTATTCCTGCTAAAATTGCTGTAATTATAATTGCCAGATTATCCATTATTGTTCCTCCTATCCGAAAATGCTCATAATAAAGCGACTTACCTGTACCGAAAATGCTGCGGTGGTCCCACCTTTTCCACCGATTCCCGCATAAATCTCCGCCGTTAAGATAATTACGATTCCCACCACCGCACCGGCCAGAGCAGCGGCACCAATGCTTGGGAGTACAGCAATTCCTGACATCCCTACGAAGGATGCGGTATAAGTTGCTCCAGCTAAGGGTGCAGTCAATAAAATCCCTGCCAACACTCCGACTATTCCATTGGCGATGATTGCCGAATAGCCCATTTCATGTTGAATGTACCAAGTAATTACCGTGCCAAGAAAGGCACAGATAAATGTAGTTGCTTTCTTTTTATCAAACATATCCAGCCCTCCTTTATTTTTTTAAGTCTTTGTAATGATCCGTTAGTCCTACCCCGAAAAACGCCCCAATGATCAGCAACAATCCAATATTAATCGGATCCGATGTTTCCATAATCGAAAGAACAATCAAGGCTGTACCGGTTAAAATGAACAAAACAAAACCTATCATCTTTCTTGTCATTTATAGCCCTCCTACATCCATAATAGATTATTTATAAGTACTCCTTCTATTCTAAAGCTTCGTCAAATGTTTGTCAATCGATTTGGATAATTAAATAACAAGGATTTTCATCCATTTTACTCCATAAAAACCCCCTTAAGGATAAACCCTTAAGGGGAAAAGTTTTATAAGTTCTATATTTAAGCGGAATAGGATCGGATAATATCTCTTCGACTGATGATCCCCACCAATCGATTATCCTTGATTACAGGTACCCGGTTGATTTTTTCTTTTGTCATGATGGTCGCCACTTCTTCTACGGTTTGATCTTCCTCAACGGTAATGACCTCTGTGGTCATTACATCCTCCACTCGGTAAGCTACCATCTTTTTAAGCTGCTTCTCGATGGTTTTGGTGCTCTCTAAAAAAACGTAGCCGTCCAATATGCTGAAAAACGTGGGTATTCTAAGTTTCTTACTGCGGTATATCAAATCTCCTTCCGTAACAATTCCGATTACATGCTCCTCATCATCCACAACGGGAACCCCGCTGATATTTTTATCCATCAAAATTTTGATTACATCTTCCACTAAGTCCTGGCTTTTAACCGAAATTACTTCCTTTGTCATAATATCCTTGGCTAACATCGACCTCTCCTCCTTAGTAAAAACTTATATAACATTACTTACCCGCTTTCCTCTATATTAACCAGTTCCTTTTCAGTCTCTCGGTAAATTAACATATAAAAGATGAGCAAGGTCACCGTGGCCAATGTAGGAATGATATTGTCCAGGAAAGGACTTAAGTAACCCAGGTCTCCGATGACCATATTCACAAACATATTGACAATCCACGCTGCCATTCGAATTCCCAAAAAACCTGCAAAAAGCGGCCAAAAACACACTTTGCTTTTTCGAAAAGCTTCTCTTAAACCGTCAAACACCCCTAACTCTCCTAATACCATGGCAGGAAACCACAGTTTTAAAATCAGGTGCAGTACCGCTGCCATAAGGATAAAGGCCAGCCCTAAAAGCATAACCAAAAGCACGGCCATACCTTCATCCACCCTCGAACCTATAAAGGCTACCAAAGCAAAGACTATAAAACTGAGTAAAAATATGAAAATCCAAAGGGCCAGCTTTCCGATACGATACATTAAGTATTTACCAAAGTATCTCCCCACATTGGGAAATACCCTTGAAAAATCCGGTTTCTCTCCCTCTTCCAAACTTTCTTTAATCATTCCAAAGGTGGCGGGCACCGCAATAAAATTCATCAGAAGTCCCAGAGCCGCCACAATTATACTGGCCAATATATACTCTCTATTTGCCTGAAAGAACTCCCGGGTCACCTGTTCATAGTTCTCCAGTACATGTTGTGTTTCGCCGATTTCTTCAACGGAGAGTATACTGATTAATTCCGTAGAAATTTCAGTAAATATGTAGATGCTTAACAACGCGGGAATTAACCGGGTTAAATAAACGGGAAGTGCCAGCACCCAATTTCCTCTCAGGATTCCAAAAGCTTTTTTTACCTGTTCCATTACCCATTTCCTCCTTTTTTCTAATTCTGCTTTCATTATATTAAAGAAAATCCTTTTTGTCATCCATCACTTTGGGTATATAGTCAAAACAAGTACTAAAGTAGATTCTTTTTTACCAATTTTAAAGTGAGGTGCATGGATAATGAAACATCTGAAAAACTATATCAACGGAAATTGGACCGAGGGAGACGCAGGATCCTTTTCGGTCAACAATCCTGCAACGGGGGAGGTCCTAGCCATGGTCCCGAAGGCTTCCCCGGAGCAGGTAAGAGGCGCAGTAGATGATGCGGAAACTGCTTTTCGGTTCTGGTCCAAGGAAACTGCCGAAACCCGTTCCAACCATCTTCGACGGTTGTATGATCTTATCTTGGAAAACGTGGAAGAACTGGGCCGAACCATTACCTTAGAACAGGGAAAGCCTTTAAAAGAAGGGATCGGCGAAGTCCGATACGGAGCAAGTTTTGTTCAGTGGTACAGCGAAGAAGCCAAAAGGGTAACCGGTGAGATGATCCCCGCCTCCCATAAAAACAAACGTATTATGGTACTAAAACAACCGGTGGGGGTGGTGGCCGCCATTACTCCATGGAATTTCCCCTTTGCTATGATTACACGAAAAATCGCCCCGGCTCTAGCCGCCGGCTGTACCGTAATCATTAAACCCGCTAGTCAAACCCCCATCAGTGCCATTAAAATCATGGAACTTGTGGAGAAGGCGGGGTTTCCCAAAGGAGTGGTAACCCTTGTAACCGGTGATGCCGCCTCCATCGGCAACGTCTTTTTAGACCACAAAAAGATTAAAAAGATTACCTTTACCGGTTCCACTGAAGTGGGAAAAGAACTATATCGGGGAGCAGCGGATACCGTTAAACGAATTTCCTTGGAGTTGGGAGGCCATGCCCCTTTCATCCTTTTCGACGACGGAAAGCTTTTTGATAGTATTCAAGGAGCCTTGGCATCCAAATTTAGAAACTGCGGCCAGGCCTGCATTTCTTCCAATCGGTTTTATGTCCAACAGGGGATTCAGGCCGAGTTTATTGAAGGGCTGAAAATTCAGTTGAAGAGTTTCCGTCAGGGAAACGGATTAACCTCGGATACGGACCTGGGTCCTTTGATCGATCAAAGAGCCTATGAAAAGGTTTCGGACCATGTGACCGATGCCCTTTCCAAAGGGGCCGCTCTGGAATACAGGGGAGATATTCCCGCTAAAAAACCCAATGGTGAAGGCGGCTATTTCTATCCTCCTACCATACTTTCCGGCATTGGACCCGATATGAAAATTTACCGGGAAGAAACCTTCGGACCGGTAATTCCCATCATCCCCTTCCGAGAGGAAGAGGAGCTTCTGACCATGGCCAATGACAGTGACTACGGTCTGGCGGCCTACGTTTACACTCAGGATTTATCCCGAGCCCTAAGAGTATCCGAAGCCCTGGAATACGGTATCATCGGCCTTAATGACGGAGCCCCCTCGACGGCCCAGGCTCCCTTCGGAGGTTTTAAAGAAAGCGGGATTGATCGAGAGGGCGGCCACTACGGTATTGAACCCTTCCTGGAAACGAAATACATTTCTATCGGCTTATAAGTGATAATTCATGGATTCGAAGCTGATTAAAAAAGTTTTCTTCGGGTATTAATGAAAATGATTATCAAATTCTAAGGAGGAATGAATTATGTCAAATCGAAAAATCACGGTGAACGGGAATCCTATGTCTCTTGTAGGCGAAGAGTTAACAGTCGGAAGCAAGGCCCCGGATTTCACCGCTCTTACAAAAGACCTTAAGCCTTTCGGACTTAAGGACATGGAGGGAAAACATAAACTGATCAGCATTATGACCTCCGTCGATACCGGAGTTTGTGAGCTACAGGGAATTCGTTTTAATGACGAGGCTAAAAAATTAAAAAACACCGTAACCGTTACAATCACCATGGATCTTCCCTTTGCTCTGGGTCGCTACTGCGCCAACAAAGATATTGACACCGCCATAACCCTATCGGATCATAAAGACGCTTCCTTCGGAGTAAACTACGGTTTTCTGATCAAAGAACTGCGTCTGTTAAACCGGGGGACTGTGATCATTGATAAGGACAATGTAGTACAGTATGTGGAGCATGTGGAGGAAAACTCCAATCATCCCGATTACGATAAAGCCTTAGAAATCATCAAGTCTTTAGACTCTTAGAACCCAAATAAAAAAGTTTTATCTATTGAATTGAATATTGTTTATGTATTGAATATCGTAAAAAAACCCCCCAATCTCTTGGATTAGGGGGTTTTCTTGAGTTCTTTATCTTTCGTTTAATACATTACCGATGGCCCATTTAGCCATGGTCAGTTTCACTTTGTCGGATCCTACTTCGATCACAACAATATCTTCTTTAACGGTTAGAATTTTTCCATGAATCCCACCGATGGTGGAAACTTCGTCTCCAACCTTTAAACTGCTCCGCATTTCCTTAACTTTCTTTTCTTTCTTTTGTTGGGGTCTGATAATTAAAAAATAAAAAATCGCAAGAAAACCCAACATCAACAGTATTCCAGAATATTGTTCCATGATATTCCTCCTTTTCTTTTCTACTATATAATTTTAAACCATTTCAATAGAAATTAAAATGGTAAAATTCAGTTTTTTACGAATTTCAATAGAAAACTTCTTTACCGGATCAGCCGGAAGCTTCGCATTTGGGTTCGCATTAAATAATGGGTAATCAGAGTGGATAGTAAATCCGATATGGGAAAGGCCAACCAAATCCCGTCGGTTCCCATAAATAAAGGGAGTATCAAGGCTAGGGGAATCAAAATAAGCACTTGTCTCGCAAGAGACAGAATAATTGCCGGTCGTGCTTTCCCGATGGACTGAAACATTCCCGCCCCCACAATTTGATATCCAATCACCGGAAGTACAAAAATGTTTATACGAATCGCCCGAACCCCTTGAGCAATTAATTCCGGATCGTCATTAAACAAGCCAATCATATAACCGGGTATGGTCATTAAAATAATATAGGCCAAGGTAGCAATCCCTGTTGTTCCTATAATTGCAAGCTTTAGGGTCTCATGTACCCGGGGATATTCCTTCGCCCCGTAGTTGTATCCTACTATCGGTTGCATACCTTGTACTATACCTAATAACGGCATTAAAGTAAAGGTTAATAATTTATTGATGGCCACAAACACCGCCAAGGAGGTGTCATCTCCATAATGAGCCAGGGAATGGTTTAGAATTATACTCATCAAGGTCCCCGCTGCCATTCGGGCAAATGTGGAAGCCCCGATTAAAAAGATCTCCCGTATAATTTTCATGTCCGGTCTAAAATAAGCTTTTCTTACCTTCAGGCTGCTCTTTCCCCGAATGAAATAATATAACAGGTAAATCGCTGCAAAAGATTGGGCCAATACCGTAGCCAGAGCCGCACCACGAATTCCCATATTAAATCCGAAAATAAATATCGGATCTAAAATAATATTGAGCCCCGCAGAAATGATCATTGTAATCATGGCAACCTTAGCATTTCCCTCTGCCCGTACAATGTTGTTGCTTCCCATGGCAAAGACAAAAATCACAGACCCCAGTAAAATCACCTGAATATACTCCAATGCATAGGGCAAAGAAGCTTCCGTAGCCCCGAAAAGTTTTAAAATCGGAGTAGTAAACAATAGCCCTACCAGGGAAATTAAAAGACTCAAAAATATTAACAGAAAAAAAACATTTCCCACTGTTTTCTCCCCATGTCTTTTGTCCCCCTTCCCAAGACTTCGGGATATGATCGATGCTCCTCCCACTCCCACGGTTTGGGCAATGGACATGACAAGGATCTGTATGGGAAAGGCGATCTGAAGTCCGGCCATCCCTACAGTACCCACGGCTCTTCCGACAAAGATCGCATCCACCAAACTATACATAGATTGTACCGCCATACCCACCATGGCGGGAGCCGACATTTTTATCAATAATGTTTTTATTTTTTCATTCCCTAACAATTCGCTATGAGTCATCATAGTTTTTCCTCCTGCCCATCACCGGGGTCTTTCTTTATACCAGTTCCTTTAGTTTATCATTAT
>PWEO01000192.1 GCA_003553525.1 Clostridiaceae bacterium | reverse complement strand
TTTTCAATATATCTTGCATACCCTTCCTTCCATTGTTGCCAGATCATATATTCATAGTCAGAAGGATGCAGGTAATTCTTCATGTAAGCATAATAATTATGAATTCCATGACCATCCTCCTTATTAAAAAAAGTCTCTAATTCATTGGTTTTTTCTGTGAAGATTTCATCTTCATAAGGAAACGGATGATTTATTTCCCACATAGGGTCGTTCTTATTCATAGCCTCTTGGTATACCTCTAAGTTTTTCTTTAGATCCCCTTCGTAAACCTGCTGATAACAATGAACAAACTCATGAAAGGCCACCACGTACCCTTCAATCGAATCGAAAGTATCTGCTGATAATACTGCGGTCATTTTATTGTCATACTCCTGCAATTGAAAAGCCGCCTTGATCCCTTTCGGAACCGGCATCGGTGCCGGGCATTTTTTTACAAAGAAGTAGCTTCCTGACTTTTCATTGTAATCAAATATGATAAAATAATTATTCTTAACAATAGCAACCGGATACAACGTAGAAAGAGAAATGTCCATATCCTTAATTGCAACATGAAGATCTACTAATTTTTCTAAGGAAATCAGGTGTTTTTCAAATTCCGATTTCTCAATAAGCAAAACATCACCCCGTTTGTTATATTTCAATTATATTTATTTACGGTTGTTTCTGTTACTCTCGGGAAAATTACTTATTCAAAATGTTAACTTGTTTATTTCTTTCGAATAATCGTTATCGGACGGCTAATCTGTTCCGTACCCTTAAGGGGCCGGTCTAAGTTCCAATTGTTCCACCAGCCGATAAATTCAAAATCCTTTCTTCCTTGCAGTAAAATCAGAAATTCTTGTGGATACACTGCCCGTCTAAGATCTTTTTGAGCAAAACTCATTTCTTTTCCATGATCGTCAACGTCTAATGTAATACCTTCTTCGTAGGTTTGTGTTACTTTGTTTAACTTACTTATAGAAAATTCCGTCCGCACTATTATTCCGTCCTCTTCCATTTCCCATGAATCCCTTGTTTCGCTCAAGGGTTCAAAATTGATACACCAATCCAGAAAGTAGAGCCCTCCCTTTTTCAGCACCTTGCCAATAGAATCAAAATGGGAGTTTAGGGCTTCATTGGTATTTGCATACAATGAACCTAAGGGGATGTAAACAAAATCCACCTGGTGATTGAGTGTAAAATCCCTCATATCTGCACAGGCAAAGTGAACTTTATCGCTGATGTCTTTTGACTTTTCTTCCGAATATTCAAGCATCGCTTCACTGAGATCGATACCATAATACTGGTATCCCCGTTTTACTAACTCCCTCATATGAGGGCTGTTTCCGCATCCTATTTCCAAAACGTCGGTTACCGGTATTTTTGAAAACCGTTTAATACTTTCTTCAAAGGTATCTACTTCATTTTGAATATCACGAAACGAAAATGCTATTTCATAATACTTCGGGTTTTGGTACAAATGATCCATTTTATCCCTCCCTCTAGTTTTTTAGTGATCTTTCCTTAACGCTGATTGTCTTTTTGAGAGAACACGCTGTATAATCACTCCAATTACAGTTGATAAAAGTATCACACCCATCCAAATTTCAAATCCGGGGTGATGCTGCAGTCGAGCTGCTTCTTCTGCACTCATGCCTGCAACTATTTTACTTTCATTGTAATTATTGATCCATGCCCCAAGATAGTTGCCGATGAAAATACCTCCCGCAATGCCCATGGTTATGAATGCTGAAACATGTTTTTTATTGAGCAAAAGCAGCAATAAAGGAACTCCACACAAAACTAAATAAAAAGTCCGGTTGTGGGCTGTCCAATTAAATAGATGTTCAGAATTCAATACCGTAGCTGCCAACAACGCGATCACGGTAAGCACAAGAATCTCGACAATCCCATACTTATATTTTTTTCCTTTCATGGCCCAACTCCTCATCTCCAAATGAATTTTTCAATTTGCTACAAACAAAAGTTGATTACTCGCCCCTAAAAATTCCGGTTTTTCACAGCAATAGTAATGATAGTTAAGCCATAAACGGTAGCTTTCATCATCCAAGTTATTGATCTTATCTGCCAAAAGTTCGCTTAATCCATCTGTGGCTACTTCGGATGTTATCCTTAAGTCAGCATTCCTCAACAACCTTCTACAATCTTCTACCGTATGAAAAGAAAACAATGCACCATCGACCTTAAAGCTTCCATGGTCGTAGGTATCCCCTTTCATAAAACCGGAGTTATAACACATCGTTTCCGTTGCAATAACCATATCATTGGAAATAAATGCAAAAACATCTTTCCACTGTCCTTACACACCCGTTTAACTTCATCGAGACATTTCATCTTGTCTTACCGTTGTTAAAAACTCCACTTGAGTGGCCTTTGTGGATAGTCTGTAGGTTTCATCCATAATCTCGTATGCGGCTTTAACACGCTCTTCTTCGTTTTCAATCTTTCGGAGATCTTCCAACTTCACATTTATCATCCTCCCCCTGTATGTAAAGAATATAATTCACAGACTACTTTAATAATAGCCTATATAACCCTGCTTAATAACCGCCGATAGTCCTGTTCCCTCTCCATCTCCAGGCGGAGAGAAGACTGTGAAAAGGCTCAGCCGCCATCGAAAAGGATAAAAACCTCTCTCTGATGTCTGCTAAGCCTCATAAAGAATATCCTCTTCTCATATCCCATCAACAGTTACGTTGTTCTATGTCTTGTAAGTTCCATTCCTTATGGAATTGACTTAAATAGCCCTCCATAAATTTGTGTCTTGATAAAGCAATCTCTTTTCCAATTTCTGTATGCATTCGATTCTTAAGTAAGAGCAGTTTGTCGTAAAAGTGGGCGATTCCCGAATTTTCGTTCCCCTCTTCATATATGGGTCTGTTTAATTTCCCCCCGTATGCAAAAGTTCTGGCTATGGCTATTGCTCCAATAGCTTCCAATCGATCGGCGTCTTGAACAATTTTACCCTCCAGTGTGTTTGGCGTTTTTCCGCTTGAAAAAGAGAGGTTTTGAATAATATTCAGTACATGATCTACCTGTGAACTTGTATATCCAATTATTAGTAATTCTTCCGCTAAGTTTTTTACTGCTGCTTCTACGTTCGGTGCTACTTTTTTATCAACGATATCATGAGTTAACCCTGCTATGTTGATAATTTCTAAGTCCACATCCCCGGTCACCTTTTTACCTATATGATTTGCTATTTTCATTACTCTTAGGGAATGGGAAAAATCATGGGCGGTTACTTCCGTAATCAATTTATTTTGTGCATAGTCTTTTACTTTTTGCAGCTTTTCCAATATACCTCTCCCCTCAAAAATATGCATTATAATACTATCAACACCCGAAGCTTTTATAACATAGTTTGAACACTGTTATGATCATATTTCTTAATGTATTTCGGAATTTATAGATATTCCGTCTTCATTATCGCTATTAAAAGGAATGGGTTTCAACTTCACATCCCAATTGTCAGCCTCATTTTTATGTGTGCTCATTCAAAATTTTGCCCTAGTGGTCTTGGGTTCTTCCGAATCCAAAGGGATTGTTCGGCATTATCGGGTTCCCATCTTATTAAAACCCAACTCATTGGTTGCCCCGGTAATGGACTGTATTTCCACTTCGATGCCCCGGTTTTGCTTTATGCTGTTTTCAGCCTCACCTTCAAGCTCAACTGATGAAATGATTCTGCCAATCACTTTATCCATAGGGGGTAACAGGATGACTTCATTGGCATTTCCGGTTGAAATCACAGCATCCGCTTTAGAATCAGCATCTGCCAGGGATTGAGACGTACCGTCTCGGCCTGCGTACTCATCGGTTATAATCACGGTTTTGATCCCTTTCTCTTCAATCTTCCTGCAATTCATCATTAAATCCGTGTCCGTATTCCCATACTCTTCTTTTGAAATGATAACTCCGTTAAGTCCCATTTTCTCCGCCAATTCCGCGGTATAAGTTGACGCGCGCTCTTTATCTTTTAAGGTAACATTCTGATTGGTGATAATTACGCCGCAGAAATTAAGCTCCTTACCGTGACGTTCAAATAAATCTTCAATAATTGGGTTATTCAAATGATGATAGGTGGTGTTCTTGTCGTTAGCAATGACACAATTGCTGCTGACAATAGCTCCGTCCATGACTTCGGTTGGATAAATCATAGTGGGTGTTATTTCCTTTGCATCATCACCATAGACATAGGTATCGTGTCGAAGGCCCTGGCTCTGAAGCATATATACGTAGCCCACCTTCGGCAATCCCGGATGCTTTTGCTGCTGTTGCTCTAAAGGCAGGGTTTCATAGACGACTTTTTCTTGGGTTTTTGCCTTTTCACTTTTTACTCCAATATACCGGGCTATTTTAAAACCGGCCAGCCGCAAAGCCTCTTCATACTGGTGGGTTCCCAGACCACTAATCGGTTCGCAGTCGAGCACAAGGTTATTTGTTCTTGAAAAAGGTGTGTACGCTGCTCCCGGTCCGGACATATCGATAATTCCTTCCTTGACCCCGTCAATTTTCCCGACAGTTACTACCGCGGTCCCTTTAAACACTTTGGTGACGCCTTCCCCCACCTGATTATTACTTCCAATCATACCGGGAAATATCTCGCCTGTACCAGTCGTTTTCACTCTGGGTTCAACAACGTCTCTTACTGAAAATATGCGGACAGATTCCCCGGGCTTCACAATGTCAAGGTGGACTTTATCCATCCGCTCATCTTCTTTAATTATTTCGATGATTTCGTCTTTGTTCATGGTTAAAGTAGAACCGCTCATCATGGTACGCTCACCCCAAACCAAATCATCAACCCATACTTTTTCCAATGTCAGTTTCATAATCATCCCTCCACACATGTTATTAAAAGATCTATATATTATAACGCTGAAAATAAAGTTTTTATTCTTTTGTTTTGCTTCACTTTGGGTACTTACCCAGGCTTTCTCTTTTAGAAACAGAATCCTCTATGAATCATATTCTCGTTATAACGATCAATATCATCAATATTATCCACAATGATCATAATGTCAAAAACGTCGGCAGGCTGAGATTAACAGCATAAGCGTTATTACAATAAGTGCGATCAGTGATACCTTTTTATGCATGGCAATCGCCATTTCATTTAATTCCGGGTCCTATTCATACATCCACCTTTTACCAAACAAATGGCTATCTTCCGGATATACAAAGGATCAAATCAACAAACCGTATACGGGAATCAAAAATACGATAAATAAAAACAATTCCGGACCTCTCAAGCTCATCCCTCCGCTAAATTAATTGATTCTACGAACAGTTCCCTAAATCCTCTATATTTTAGAAATAAAATCTCTTTGCTATATAATTGATTTGATTTTCTAACCACTAAAATCCTATTAATTACCAATTATACATTTTCGTACATCGTTTCTAGAGTTAGCGACACTAAAACGCTATTTTCATTCCTCAACCATATGTTGCTAACGCTGTGTTATATGCAGGACCGGTGACTTTGGATTGTCAACACTAAGCATTCGCTTCTTTGTCCCATAAAATAGATACTATTAATTAGACAACTGCAGGTCCATAGTTTTCTCAACTATTGGTTTAAGTACAGTATGCATCTTTTCCGGTACAAAACCCTCGTTATCTCCAATCATTTCCATTTTCGTCTCATTTTCCATCTCAACTATTTCTCTTATTGCTCTTGAGAACTCTTTAAAATGATCTTTATTGTTTATTATGCCATCTTCGTTGAAACTATTGGTTATTTCTTGTAAATGAGCAGCAAAGTTCCAAATTAAGCTTGATAATTCATCGTTCTCATCACTAAGCCTTCTATAAGTTCTTGCATGCTCCACTAAATTAAAACTGTGTCCATGTAATGCTTGCAGTTCTCTTTCTCCATCACCAAGAGTTTGCAAGTCCATATTTACTAAATAATCCAAGTTATTTCTGTAAATCAATAAAGCTGTAAAAAATGCACTATAGTTATTATCAGCACTACGTCTTATTTGATTCTCATCAGAAAGGACTTTGGTGAATAAAAAAATGTTTGCTACTAAGGATATTACCAATAAGCCAATCAAAATTTTACTCCTATTTTCTGTAAAAAAGTTATTTTTCATTATTCATATCTCCTTTCTTACTTAAATATCAACATCTTATCGTCGCATTCATTTACTATTACTTCATTGGCTGTTGTGTTTATCTCTTTTTATCTGCAGGGCTTGCACTTAACGTTTCTAGGGTTAGCGATGCCCTAACCCTATTTTCTTTACTCAATCGTATGTTGCTAACGCTGCATTATATGCAGGTGTAACTGGTATAATTAAATGGAGAGATTTTGGCAAACAAAAACGGAGAACTTTTTCCAGTTTTTCGTAAAAACACCTTACCTTCTGATAGAATAAGCAGGATGCTAACATCAGAAGGAGGAATACACTTGAAGGAGTTAATTATGTATGCCAAAATCAAAGAATTACAAGAGATTGGTTTGAACAAAGCACAAACAGCAAGAAATCTGGATATCGATTATAAGACCGTAAAAAAATATTGGGAAATGAGTCCTGA
>PWEO01000201.1 GCA_003553525.1 Clostridiaceae bacterium | reverse complement strand
GTGTTTTTCATAACTGCCCTGTGCCGACTTGGCTAAACAGTTAAATATTTGTAGAGGCTGTATGAAAACAATATGACTGAGTTTGAACTACCAAGACTAGAAATGAAATAATCCTTCATTCTCGGACTCATATAAATCTTATATAGATAATTGCCCCCCCTTGTATGGCGCTCCACCCGATAACTTTCTTTTTAATAATGAATAATGAGAATCTATCAGGGTAAATTATAAATAACTAAGAACTGCTAGGTCCGGTATTCGATGGGGTAGAAAGGAGGATATTATGTTAAAAGGTTCAGTTGGTTTTTTTGTCCTTGCTATTATTGCAGGCCTTTTTGCACTCGGGGAAATCGCAGAGGCAGCAACCAATATTGCCAGAATTTTATTCTTTGTTTTCATCATACTAGCAGTACTAAACATTGTCCGGCACAAAAAAAGAGGATTTTAACACGTATCGAAATGGACTAAAAATGACAGAGGAGCCCAGTAATATATACTTGCTGTGTTCCTCTCCTCCGTTCTGTTTACATCTCCCAAGTAAGAATTCCCTGAGTTACTTCGGTTTTTTCAGTGATCATTCCATTGTCTGAATTTCGCTCAAGAATTTCTTGAATTTTAAGAAGATCCTTATCCGATACATCTGTTAATGAGATCATTTTATCTCTGTAAAGACTATATGCCTCATCCATGGAGAATTCATCTTCCCAGTTTCTATTAATATAGCGGACCTCCGGGGTATAACCCAGCTGCCATAGGATGTTAAACGCATAGTATAATTTATCGGCCTTATTAGAGGTCAGATTATACTTTTCATAGATATACGCTCTGATTTCATCCCCTATAAGATCCTGCCGTTTCACAAAACTGCTGAGATAACAGTATTTTTTACTGGCCCTCAGCAGCTTTTCGAGGGTTTCATAACTGCTTATTCCCGGCGTCATGGATGCGAGGACCAGATCGTAGACTTTTTCCCACTTCCGCTCCTTTAAATCCATTTTCTCCCAGTCGCCCTTTACGGGTTCGATGTTATGGATGTTTGTATATTCCATGTTTTCTTTCAGAAACTCCAGCATTTTATCGGAGATATCCAGTGCGGTTACACGCTTTACTTCCCGGGCCAGGGGCAATGTATGTTTTCCCGGTCCGGAGCCGATATCCAGTACATCCATATTCTTTGAAAGCATCTTTTGAGATTGAAGCAGTTCCACAACGTAACTCTCCAATTTATCCACGTTAAAAACCTTTTCATTAAAAAACTCCGCACGATTGTCCCAGAACTCCTGTTGATCCCGGTCTTTTTGTCCATGACTTTCCCAGAGTTCCTTCCAATACTGTAGATCCTTTTCTCCACCCATATGGTTACCCCTCCCGGTTATAGTATTTTTTTACCCAAAAATAACATACATCATGAAAAATCATAAAAAAATTCCCTATTAAGGAATTTATACTCAGCATAGCATGTTTTTTCTAATAAAACAATCAGGTTTTATCCTTAGGTTCCTCGGGTACAGAATGGATAGCAAGTCGGCGGACAGCGGGACGGAGTAATTGTCCTTTCGTTAATTTTTTACGAACTCCCCAGAGAAGAAGGTAGTACAGCGGAAGGCCAACGGCTATCGGCCATAAACTATGAAGATGCTCCTGAAGGCTTAGGGAACGGCTGAAAAGGCTATGGTAAATCCATATAAAAAGCCGAAATATAGGCCTGCGAAGGCTTTGAAAATCGATATCGGTACAAAACAGAGACGGGCCGCCAATGTCACAACTAAAAACGCCAGGCTCAACGTCACTGGGTCCGTATACTGCTGAGTAACTAATTGTAACTCTTCCAACGTATGGATATGATATTTTTGCCGGAGCAGAAGTAGAATCAGAATCGTACCGATAAGAACAAATCCTTTACTAAGGAGTTCCATACACTGATTGTTATCTTAACCAATTATTGTCATGTAATCCCTCCTGACTCCCCCATCTTCTTTGGCAATTAATTATTAAAATCCTTCTGCTGTATTTGATTGATTCTTATATTTCTTAAATGCAACCCACTTGCATTTACCTTTGTTTATATTTTAGTCGAATTACTAGATTTTGTCAAAAGTAATTAACCAATGACTTATATATTACCGTATAAAAAAATTCCTCCTAAGAGGAATCCATAAGCAGTCAGAAGCCAGAAATTGGTGGGGAGGACAATCACTCCGTCCCACTGTCCTCTGTGTATATTTTTAAAGCTTCTCTTCAAGTCTTTCGATACTTTTGATCAATATCTTCCGGTTGCCACGATCTTCCAGAATGCCCTCCCGCTGAAATTCTTTCATTTTTCGGATTACGGTCTCCCGGGCAATGCCTGCGAGGCTTGCCATCTCCTCGCGGTTCATGGTGAGATCCAACAAAGTTCCTTCAGGGATTTCCTCTCCGAATTCCTTGATGAGGCTAATGAGCATGCTTGCCACCTTGGCATCGGAGTTTCCGATGGACAGGCGCTCTACCAAGGATTCGATGCTGTTGATCCGATCATAGGCCTTTTCCAGGACCTTTAAAGTCATTTCGGGATTTCTCAGAATTACGGCGTCAAAAGAACCTTTTTTCAAAATACTCATCCGGGTAGGCTGAATGGCGGTGGCGTCAAACTCAAAACGGTCAGCCTTTAACAGGTTAAAAGCCCCGATAAAGTCTCCCGGAGAATAAATATAAAGAATCTGTTCCCGCCCGTCGGAGAGGGTTTTGGTAATTTTCATCTTTCCCGAGCACACGATAAAGAGACCGTCGGCTTTATCCCCACGGCGAAAAATCCGGTCTCCTTTTTTATAGTCTCTGATCATTACCTCTTCCGTCAGTTTTTCCAGTTCCTCATTGCTTAAAGAGGATAACAGAGGAATTTCTTTGATGCAGTGTTTCCCCTGACATTGATGACAGGGGTTATGCAGTTTTGCAGACGTACTTGACATGCTACCACCCGCTTTCCTATCCGGTTCTTCGCTCTTCTCTCATTCCCAGAAGTTTTTCTAAGAATAACTCATATTCCCGGGCCTTGTCAAGATCCATGGGTTGGGTGTCGTATAAGGGGTCATTTCTGCCGAGTTCCCGGTATTTTTCGGAACCCATTTTATGATAGGGAAGGATCTCCACTTTTTCAATTTTACTCTGATAAGGAGCGATCATCCGGTACAACGCTTCCATGCTCTGATGATTGTCGGTATAGCCCGGGATCATCACATGACGAACCCGGACTTTTCCCTGAAAACCGGGGAGTTCCCCTAGGAGAGTTTGGATCCCCTCCATGGTTTTCCCCGTTAATTTCAAATGCTCCTTATCCTTAACGTGTTTGATATCCATTAAAAGATGATCCACATAAAAGAGCAGTTCCGAAAGCTCTGTTTTTAAGAAATCCTCCCCGAAGGCCGGAAGATTTTTGATACCCCGACAATTTATTGTATCTGCGGACTTTTTAAACTGATTTTCCTGCCCATATCCGCTGGTATCCAGGGCGATGGAAATACCCTCGGCTTTAAGCTTTGGGAAGACTTCCCGTAAGAACTCCATCTGCAGCAGAGGCTCGCCGCCGGAGATGGTCACCCCGCCTCCTGACCGGCGATAAAAGGGTTTATAGCGTTTGGCAATGGCAACTACTTCTTCAGCGCTCATTTCCGTGCCTCCGTCATACTTTTGGCTGTCAGGATTGTGACAATACAGACATTTCAGCGGGCAACCCTGTAGAAAAAATACGGTTCTGATGCCCGGCCCGTCATGAAGGCCCATGGTTTCATAGCTGTGTATCCGTCCTTTCATGGTAACCCGCCTCCCTTTCATATTTCATATCACAGTTTTTTTAACCCCGGACTAATCGGTATCCCATATGCATCTTTTTTTCGAATCCCGGATTAGTCGGTACTCAATATCCCATGTATTTCACAACTTACTTGATCCTCGGGTTCCTCGGATCCCTTATAATCTTCAATTGCTTTTTGATTTTTCGATTCATCAGGATTCCTCGATTCATCCCGATATCATTTCATTTTAATTTTCGGTCTTTACCAGCAGTCCGGTTTCCAATATCTTAAGAACTTGCTTAAGCACTTTCGTGGAAAGTTCTTGCAAGCACTTCCTCTTTCTGCTCTTTGGTCAAACGATTAAAGTGTACCGCGTATCCCGATACCCGAAGGGTTAGTAAGGGGTATTTTTCCGGATTGGCCATGGCATCCTCCAACACCTTTCGCTGTACGGCGTTTACGTTTAGGTGGAAAGCCCCCTGGGCAAAGTAGCCGTCCAGAATGCTGCTCAGGTTTGTGATCTGATCGCTCTCTTCCTTTCCAAGGGCCTTCGGTGTAATGGAGAAGGTATTGGAAATTCCGTCTTTACACACTTTATTGTAAGGCAGTTTTGCCACGGAGTTCAGGGAAGCCAGGGCCCCTCGTTTGTCCCGTCCGTGCATGGGATTGGCTCCCGGTGCGAAGGGTTCTCCTTTTTTTCGTCCATCAGGGGTGGTTCCGGTTTTCTTTCCATATACCACATTGGAGGTAATGGTCAGAACTGATAGGGTATGCTCCGCATTCCGGTACGTTTCCGTCTTTTTCAGCTCTGCACTGAAGTCTTCCAGTACCTGTACCGCCAGGTTATCCACCCGGTCATCGTCATTTCCATAGGTGGGATAGTCTCCCGTTACTTGAAAATCCACCGCAATGCCCTGTTCGTTTCGAACCGGTCGTACCTCAGCGTATTTAATGGCTGATAAGCTGTCCGCCACAATGGAGAGTCCTGCCACCCCAAAGGCCATATATCGATTAACCAGACTGTCATGAAGGGCCATCTGAGAGGCTTCATAGGCGTACTGATCGTGCATGTAATGGATCGTGTTCATGGTCTCTACGTAAAGCTTTGCCAAGGACTCATTTACTTTGTTAAAGTTCCTGATCACCTGGTCGAAATCCAGGGTCTCTCCCTCCAGTGGTTCAATCCCGTCGATCATCTGAATCGGCTCACCATTATCTCCTACATTCATCTCATCCCGACCGCCGTTAATAGAGTATAAAAGGGCCTTCCCAAGGTTTGCTCGGGCACCGAAAAACTGCATCTCCTTTCCGATCCGCATCGCTGACACGCAGCAGGCAATCCCGTAATCATCGCCGTAGATCGGCCGCATCAGATCGTCATTTTCGTACTGAATGGCACCGGTCTCCAGAGACATTTTACTGCAGTAGTTCTTAAAATTCTCCGGCACATCCTCAGACCATAACACAGTCATGTTAGGCTCCGGCGCCGGACCTAAGTTCGTTAGGGTATGCAGGAACCGGTAAGCGGTTTTCGTAACCAAAGTCCGTCCGTCAATACCCATGCCGCCGATGGCTTCCGTAATCCAGTTGGGATCCCCGGCAAAAAGTTCATTGTATTCCGGGGTTCGGAGGTGACGCACCATTCGAAGCTTGATTACCAAATCGTCGATCAGCTCCTGGGCCTCTCCTTCACTAATAATTCCCCGCTGTAGATCCCGTTCAATATAGACATCGAAGAATGCCGTATTTCGACCGAGGGACATGGCCGCACCGTTGTTTTCCTTTACCGCAGCCAAATAGGCGAAATAGAAAAACTGAATGGCCTCCCGGGCATTTTCTGCCGGCACGGTAATGTCATAACCGTAACTTGCAGCCATTTTTTCCATCTCTTCTATGGCCCGGATCTGCTCTTTGATTTCTTCCCGAAGCTTAATGGTCTCCTCTATGGACCGGCCTTTAATATCGTCCTTTTCCTTCATTTTCTCTCCCATTAGCACCCGGGTGCCGTAAAGGGCTATCCGTCGATAATCGCCGATAATTCTTCCCCGGCCATAGGCATCGGGCAGTCCCGATAACAGCCCGGCGGAACGGGCTTTTTTCATCTCCCGGGTATAGGCATCAAACACCCCGTCATTATGGGTCTTTCGAAAGGCGGTAAAGGCTTTTTCCAGCTCCGGATCCATTTCATGGTCATAGGCCTTCAGAGCGTCCTGTACCATCCGGTAGCCGCCGTAGGGATTGACAATCCGCTTTAAGGGCTCATCGGTTTGAAATCCGTGAATCAGCTCTTCCTCCCGTGCCAAATACCCCGGGGGATAGTTGGCGATTCCGGAAAACCTAGTGGTATCAATTGCAACCTTTCCCTCCCGAATCTCTTCGGTAATGGCGGCCTCCGCCTTTTCCCATAGACCTTTGGTCCGATCGGTACTATCCGCTAAAAAACTTTCATCCCCATCATAGGGTGTGTAGTTCCTTTGAATAAATTCCCGTACATTAACCGCTTCTTTCCACTCCAACCCTTGAAATCCTTCCCATGCTTTCATCGGCTCCACTCCTTATATTTTAAGTATCCTTATCTGATTGAATAATCTTTAATCAACAGTTGCTTTCAGAACCATTATAGAGCCCTTTGATATTTTTAGCAGTGACCGGGGTCACTATTAAAAAAAAATCTCATAGAGGGACATGGGGACGGGACAGCGGACGGAGCTATTGGCCTTCAAAAAAGGACGAAAGTCGAGTAGGCGGAACCTCACGGTTCCAACCCCTCACAGAACCCGCCGTGCGCAATTAACGCAACGGGCTCTTCACTCCATCTTTTACAATAAGTAGCTACTTTCTGCACCATAATCGAATATCCGTACATAAGTTTTCGGTCTTGGTAACGGAAATTTCTTGAGGAACAGATTGAATTTATACCAATTGAAGCTCTTTCGTTGACTTCTGCGGTTTAGCCATTTGTAAATCAGCCG
>PWEO01000193.1 GCA_003553525.1 Clostridiaceae bacterium | reverse complement strand
CGATGAATACCAATTCGTCGAATAACCGCCAGGTTTTGAAACAATCTTCCCCCAAAAGCAAAGATTGCAGCATAATATAGGGGAACTCCAAGTTTATCTCCAATATAAGCCAAGCCCACGGCTAATATAGTATTACCGAAAAAACCGGAAACAAAGATTTCTATATCGAATTTTTCTTCCAATGCAGCTCGAAAAGCTCCGAAAACGGAATCTAGCGCTGCAAGAATCGCCACTGAAATATAGAGGGAATAACCGGGAGGATAAGTAATAGGAACCAATATACCTAAAACAACTCCTAATAAAATACCAATAATTGCAAAAATCATTTAATCACCTTCCTGTATCTCTATATAGTTCAGTGCTGGCTCTCGATCAAAGGCATTGATCAAAATCTCATCACTGCTTTTTGACCCTACCGGTAATTCATAAAATTCCCGTAAAATATAGCTGTAAGAAGTAGGAGCATTAATTGCAGCGTTTAATGTATCCGGATTCCCAATTGCCTCAATAATAAAGGGTTGTCCATAAGTAACATCATTTACGGTGATGGTAGCCCCTTGACATTGTATTTGTGTTTGACTGGTCACCCGTTGTCCATTAATTGCTAAAGCTTCTGCACCGGCTCTTCTAAGATCATTTAAAATATTTAATACATCCAAATCATGGATGATCAAGTTGTTGGGATCCTCTCCTTCTTCCAATTCCCGGTCACTATCCTCTAGGGTAACCGTGATCCCCGGACCTTTTAATGCCGTAAGATGACTGTTCATTTTCAGTTTTTGAACCTCTGCAGCAAGAATTTCTTCTAAGGTTCCGTCTTGTACAGCTTCTTGATACTCTTCAATTTGGTATTTCTTTTGTTCAATATGCTCTTCCAGAGCGCCGATTTCTTTTTTTATACCGCTTATTTCAACATTAAAGGCTTCAACAGTCTCTAATCGGATAAAATCATAATCCAACTCTGTATTTCGTATGTTGGTGACCATCATAAAACTTACAAAAAATACAGTTACTCCGATTATAATTTTATCCCTTGTTTTTTTCATCGTAGACGCTCCTTAATCTTCCATTAATTTGTTTCCGTTACCGGCTCCGCATACTTAAATTCCGTAATATCTTGTGCTCTTTCGATAAAAATACTATCTTCTTTTGTGATTTCTACATTCACACCTCTAAACTGGCGAATCTCCCATATTATACCATATCTAATATTTAATGCCGCTTCTAAAGTATCCCCATGTCCAACAGCTTTGATCTCGAAAGGTGGGTTTATAGGTCTGTCGTTAATGTGGATGGCGTTGGAGCCATAGTAGATCTCTGTCAGGGCGGTATAACGTTCTCCGTTAATTTCTATGGCCTCTGCTCCGGCGGCATTCAAGTTATTTGCCAGGGCTAATAAAATATCATAATTATATAGTAGAAAATCACCCTCATCTCCTTGGCTGTCTATAGTTATGATAATACCGGGGCCTTGACCGGACACATGTCCGGAGATCAGTTGATACCTTTGAAGATCCCGTCTCAAATTTTGAATAATCAGATTTTCGTCAGCGTCAGTCTGTTCGTACTCCTGAAGTCGGTTTTCTAAGTCCGTCAGTTCATTTGTTAATTGGTCTCTTTCCTCTTGAAGATTTCGAAGTTCTATTGCCAAAGCTTGAGAACGCTGGGTTGAGAGCAGTTCTCCTCCTGTTGTGTCTCGGATAGTTTGAAACTGCACCGATAAAGTAAAAACCACAACCATGGAAAGTACTCCTAAAATAATTTTGCTTTTCAAATCTCTCATTCTCTCTACCCCCTAAATCTCTGACCTTATATATGACTTAATCGTCCCCTGCAGGCTCTTCTTGTTCTTCTGTTGCTTCTGATTCCGTTTCCTCAGATATTGCTTCTTCATTATCAAGATTAGACTGCCGTTTTCCCATAAAAGTTCCTGGCTCTACATAAATATAATCTTTGTATTTGGATATAATCGATACGTTTCGCTGATTACGTTTTAGCAAATCTTCGTAAACCTCCAAGGTTGCTACAATGGTATAGGGAAGATTTATGTCCATACCAAAAACGATATCAATGTGCTCATTTGTCTCTATAATTAATTCATCCTCTATTAGGTAAAATTCTGATATAATAGGGAAGAGCTCAGAAACCGATAGGGCTTCGTAAGCATTAAATGTAAATCTAACCAGCTCATCATTATCGGTAATAACCGGGTCTCCCAAGCTGAACTCCTGTACTTCAATCTCTCTTAAAACCGGAGCTTCTCCCGCCAAATAAGATTCCGAAATTCGCAACAAAAAAAGATCACGATCCACAAATAAGTAATTACCATTATAGGGTATTATAGCATATTCCTTCCGTTCTTTCAGCTTTATTTCAAGGGTATTAGGAAAATTCCTTCGGATTTCAACCTGTTGTATATATGGATGAGCTCTAATGATTTTTTCTTTTTCTTCCAACTGATATCGCAGGATGTTCTGGTAGGTAGTAATTTCTGTGGCTTCAATAAAAAACTCCTCAGTAATATGTTCTGAAACATCTATTTCCAGTGTGTCTAACATAAGTGTGTCCATATACAACACCCTCACTAAAAGAACCCCTATAAATACAAGAGATAATAATACCCCTTTAAATATTTGCCAAAGTTTTTTCATGATTTCACCTAATCCGTTTTTTCTTTTTTATATAATCTTTCAACCAGCTTATAAAGGTCCTCTTCCGTTGTATCTTGAGCCAAAGACCGATTCTTAGTTCCCATTTCTATTAAAAGCTCGGGATTCTCAATTAAACGCATAATTTCTTCGTGAAGTATTTTCCCCGTTAGGTCTTTCTCTAAAATCATAATTGCTCCACCTTTTAGTTCTATACTACGGGCATTGTATTCCTGATGATTTTCTGCAGTATAGGCCTTCGGGATTAATATAGCCGGTTTTCCCGTAGCTAAAATTTCTGTGATGGTTATGGCACCTGCACTGGTAATAATCAAATCTGCCTCTTTCATCCTTTCAGGCATATTGTCCAAGTAGCTGACTACTTTAATATCTTGATGTTCAATGGCTCTACTCATATTATCATAATGCAGTTTACCGCTGACTACCAAAATTTCATAGGGCAAGTGATCATAATTTTCAGCGATCCACAAAATCTCTTCATTGATTTTCGTGGCGCCACCGCTTCCGCCAAAAATAAGAATTTGTCTTTTATCTTGTATTCTATCGATTTTATACGGTTCTCTAAAGGCTTTACGGATAGGATTACCGGTTAGAACCATTTCCTTAGGTTGAAGGAAATATTTTTTCGAATCCTCAAAACTAATCGCAATAATATCCACTTTTTTCCCAAGAATTTTATTAGTTAAACCGGGATACACATTTTGTTCATGAAGCATTGTAGGGATTTTTTCTCTTGCAGCTGTATATACAATAGGGCCACTTACAAATCCTCCAGTACCAATTACTACATCGGGAGAAAATTTTCGAAGTATTTTTTTTGATTGCACCAAACCTTTTAATAGTTTTAAACCGCTTTTGACATTATGAAAGGAAATTTTCCGCCTTAAATATCCAACGGTAATGAACTCCATAGAGTAACCGTACTTTGGAATAATCTCCGCTTCTAAGCCGTCTTTTGTTCCGATAAAAAGAATCTCCGCATGGGGATTTTTAGATTTTATGCTATCGGCAATGGCCAGAGCGGGATATATATGTCCTCCGGTACCACCACCGCTAATAATTACTTTCATTTTGTGCCTCCTTTAGTAAAGTCACAGTATTTTGATATATTAATTAGTATACCCATGGCAGTCATGAATATTAACAAAGAACTTCCCCCATAGCTGATGAAGGGAAGCGGCATACCCGTAACCGGCATAGAAGATGTTGTTACCGCAATGTTAATTATTACTTGAACAGAGATCATGGTTACAATGCCTGTGGCCACCAATGCACTGAATAAATCCGGAGCATTCATGGCAATCTTAATGCCTTTCCATATTAAAAGCATAAACAATAGTATTACAACGAGTCCACCTATAAAACCTAATTCTTCTCCTATTACGGAAAATATAAAATCATTTTGTGGTTCCGGAAGATATAAGTGTTTTTGAACACTTTTACCAAGTCCTTTGCCAAGAATTCCTCCTGCTCCAAGGGCATAAAGAGATTGTATGATCTGATAGCCGTCCCCTTGAGCATTAGCCCAGGGATCCATAAAAGTCATTAACCGGTCTGTTCGGTAACTGGCTCTTTCCGTAACATATATTAGTTGATATAACATAAACCCGATCCCGAACGTTACCGCACCCGAAAGAATTACAAAATGGGAAATTTTCATTCCACCGATGAAAATCATGGTAATCATAATAGCAATCACCACTACTGCGGTACTAAAATCCGGTTGTTTATTTATCAAATAGAAAAACACGCCTCCTAAAGCCATATAAGGAAGGATTCCCGCAAAAAAATTTTTTAATCCCTCTCCTTTATTTTCAATGGATGCCGCTAGAAATATGATAATTCCCAGTTTCGCAATTTCTGAGGGCATGATCCGTATAGGACCTGCTCCCAGCCAACGAGTCGCTCCCTTTACAGTAATCCCCCATGGAGTAAATAAAAGAAGCAAAACGACTAAACTTACTAGGAGAATAAACTTCGACCATCGCTTCCAGACAATATATTTAATTTTAGAAGTAATAAACATTGCAATACTACCAAAAACCGTCCACATAGCCATTCTTTTCAAATAGTGAAGCCCATCATTGTACTGAACAAGAGAGTAAGTATAACTGGCACTAAACACCATGATAATTCCAATAGTGACTAAACTTGCAACGGCGAAGACAATCGTCAAATCCGTTGCATTTTTCTTAATCATGGTACATCCCCCTAAGTTTTTCAAAAATCTCTTTAAAGTGTTCTCCTCGCTTTTCATAACTGGAGTACATATCCCAACTGGCGCATGCCGGGGATAATAAGATCACATCTCCGGCTTTACCGTTTTCATAAGCAAACTTCACGGCCTCTTCTAAATCTTTTAATATTATAGTCTTTAAAAAGCCTTTGTTATGGGCAGTTTTTTCTATTATGGATGCAGTCTCTCCGTAAAGCACCAAGGACTTTACCCGTCCAGGGAAGCGATCAACCAATTCTTTAAAATCACTGCCTTTATCCATCCCTCCTGCCAATAGAATAATCGGATCTTTCACAGCTTCCACCGCCTTTATAGAGGCATCGGGATTGGTTCCCTTTGAATCGTTGATAAAAGTAAGTCCTTGAACTTTACCACAAACTTCCATCCTATGTTCTACCCCATGGAAACTCTGTAAACCTTTTCGAATACTGTCCGTACTTATACCCATACTCCAGGCTATGGCTGTAGCTGCTAAGGCATTTTCCACATTGTGTTCTCCTAAAATTTTCAACTGTTTCTTATCTGTAATCTCTAACTCCTTATTTTTACTTCTAATAATAATTTTTTCGCCTTTAATAAAAACCCCTTCACCCAATTCCTTCAATCTACTGAAATAAAACTTTTTCCCGGACAAATCCTGGGTCAAGGACCTCAATAAGAAATCATCATAATTGATAACCGCAGTGTCATTCCTTCCTTGGTTCGTAAAAATTTTCATTTTACAACGGGCATATTTCTCCATGGTTTTATGACGATTTAAGTGATCCGGGGTTAGATTTAAAATGGCGGCAACTTCAGGTTTGAATTCTTTTACACTTTCGAGCTGAAAACTACTAACTTCTGCTATGAAAAAATCCTCTTCCGTAGAATCAATAACCTTTGAAATCATGGGAACACCAATATTTCCCACCACATGGGTCCGGGATTTTTCAAGTTTGAAAATTTCTCCCGTTAAAGCGGTGGTTGTAGTTTTACCGTTCGTCCCGGTAATAGCCACCAACCGGCCTTTCATTAATCGATAAGCCAACTCGATTTCACCGATCACTTCAACCCCTTTCCTCTTTGCCTCTTGAACCAGAGGAATTTCCATAGGCACCCCAGGGGACAAAATAATCATTTCAGGACTTCCTGCTTCTTCCAAGCTATTTAATTGACGACCCAAAAGCAAATCCGCAGTAGCTATTTTTAGTTTTTCGGTAGTCTCTTTTAAGTCTTTTTTAGATTTTGTATCAGTAATGATAACCTTAGCCCCAAGTTTTTTCAGAACCCTTACCAGTGGAATCCCGGTCGTTGCCAAACCTACCACCAACACTTTTTTATTGTTTAGATCCATTATCAACACCCCTGTTTTGTATTTCAGTGCTTAAGTTCGTTTTAATATACAGTCGTGCTACTCACCGAATAATAAACACTGCAAAAACCGCTAACACTGTTGTTACAGACCAAAACACCGTTACTACTTTTGTCTCTTTCCAGCCGATCATTTCAAAATGATGATGAATCGGACTCATTTTAAATACTCTTCTTCCGGTAAGTTTAAAGGAGACCACTTGAATAATCACAGAGAGAGATTCCAGGAAGAAAACCCCTCCAACGATGGGTATCAGCAACACACTTTCGGTTAATAAGGCCACCGCTACAATCCCTCCTCCAAGGGCAAGGGAACCTGTATCTCCCATAAAGACCTTCGCCGGATTTGCATTGAAAAGCAAGAACCCAAGACAAGCTCCTGCTATTGCCCCGCTAAAAATCCCTGCACTTGTAAAGCCCAAACTTGTGGCAAACAGAGCGAAAAAAATTGCTACAACAGCCGATACTCCCGAGGCCAGTCCGTCCAATCCGTCAGTTAAATTTACGCTGTTTACCGTACCAATAATTACAAAAATCATAAAAGGTATGTAAAAAGCCCCTAAATCCAAATATTCAGG
>PWEO01000045.1 GCA_003553525.1 Clostridiaceae bacterium | reverse complement strand
GTTTTTTCAAAGCTCTATTGACTTGTTTCTTCTTTCTTTATATTATAATGGTACTTCTAAAAATGAAAATCCAAGCAATTAATGCAATGAGAACTTTTTTGTAAAGTGAAGTTGCAAGGCTATAATTTTTTCTGATTAAATTATATTAATAAAGGAGCGGTGTTATGTCAATTTTAATTTTCGGTCATAAAAATCCAGATACCGACTCTGTGGTATCTGCCATATCCCTGTCTTTTCTTAAAAATAAGTTAGGTTATAAATCGACTCCTTGTATTTTAGGGTCCCTCAGTAAAGAAAGCAGCTTTGTTTTAGATTATTTTCAATTAGAATCTCCTAAAAAAATTGAAGATGTTAAAGTCCAGATTCAAGACCTTGATTTCCATAAAACTCAAGGCATCAGTGAAAATACATCAATATTATCAGCTTACAACTTAATGGACGAAGAAGGAATTGCTACACTTGCCATTGTGGATAAAGAAAAAGAGCTCCTTGGTATTGTTAGCATAAAAGATATCGCAGTCAGTCTCATTTCCGGTGATTTCAGAAAACTTGAAACCTCTATGGAAAATCTTCTTTCAGACCTGGATGCGACCCTCTTGTCTCAAGGTTTACAGTTTTTCAAAGGCAATGTTTCGGTAATTGATGATTACTATAAAACCATTCGGGGAAAATTAAGCTCAGATGACATTATTATTGTAGGAGACCGTTATGACATTATTGAGTACGCCATTGCTTCCAAGGTTCAGTTGATTGTCGTAACCGGTAATCGGGAAATCCCCGAGAAGTTTTTGATGCAAGCTCAAGAGCAAAAGATTTCTATGATTTCTGTACCGTATGATTCTTTGTATACTACACGGGTAATTGATCAATGCAATTACATTGCTAAAATCATGCGCTCCGGTAACATTGTTCGATTTAGTGAAGAAGAATATTTAGAAGAGGCAAAAGAAATCATGAGCCAAAGTCATTATCGTAATTATCCTGTAATAAATCGAGACCAAAAGTTTTCAGGATTTGTATCTCGCAAACACATTCTTAACCCCAAACGAAAACAGACAATTCTTGTAGATCACAACGAATATGCACAAAGTGCCCAGGGTTTGGAAGAGTCCGAGATACTGGAAATTATTGATCATCATAAATTAGGTGATATTTCAACAACCATGCCTATTTCTTTTCGTAATAATCCCGTAGGAAGTACAGCAACTATTATTTATTCGATGTTCCGGGAAAATCAAATTGATATCCCCGCTCCCATTGCCGGAGCCTTGCTTTCAGGGATATTATCAGACACGTTGTCTTTTCGATCTCCAACTACTACCAAGGAAGACCGAAAGGCTGTTGAATCTCTAAATGCCATACTTAATTATGATTTGGAAGCCTATGCTATGAAGATGTTTAAAGCCGGAACTTCCTTGGAAGGTCAGGGTATCGAAGAAATATTCTATAAAGATTATAAAGAATTCAACTTGGATTTTCATAAGGCTGGCATCAGTCAAGTTTTCACCTTAGATATCGATGAAGTTTTCCGGCAAAAAAAAGCTTTTTTATCTTTCATTCATCAAACTCACAAAAAAGAAAACCATGATATTACATTGTTGTTAGTCACTGATATCATCAAAGAGGGCTCTTATATTCTTTATGCTGCAAAAAAACCGAGCTTGATCTCTTCGGCTTTCAGGATTCCTAAAGAACAAGGGGTTTTTATTCCCGGAGTGGTTTCCCGGAAAAAACAAGTTATTCCTAAACTATTAAATGCCATTGAAATTATGAAGTAAAAGCACATCAAATAAAAAGAGGCATCAACGCCTCTTTTTATTCCTGGTTATGCTGTTATACTTTACTCATCCTTAGATGGGAAAATAAGCACAGGGAGTTTTGAGTTGGTTATTACTGTTGTAGCCGTGCTTCCGATAAGAAGTTCCTTGATTTTTCCTTCTCCTCTTTTCGAAAGAATAATCAAATCCACGGATTCATTCTCCGCTACCTCTAAAATATTTTTTGATGCGGTTCCTTCCTTGATAATATAGTTCGATGCAAAACCCGCATTAAATAAATCCATTCGAATTTTCCCTAAATGTTTCTCTAACTTATCCTTAGCCTTATTAAACTCCTCTTCTGTTTGACTGTATTCAATGGCAGAAACCAAAAGGACCTCCTGGATTTTTTTCATCCCTTTTACTGTTTCTAAAACATTTATAGAGTGAGAGGAATAGTCCACAGGTAGTAATACTTTTTTAAATTTATCCTCAATAAGAATACGATTACGATTTTTCCCCACAATTTCATATTTCTCCACCAAAACCGGTTTTTTACTCAATCTTACCACATCGAAAGTTGTGCTTCCCAGCAGAATTCGTTTGATAAACCCTTTCCCGTGGGAACCGATCAAAATTAAGTCCACATTCTCTTCCTCCGCTTTTTTTACGATATCCTTTGCGGCAGTTCCGATTTTGATATCGATCCTAACTTTAAATCCTTCTTTTTCCAGTTCCCGTTGATCCGATTTTAGAGCTTCTTTCTTCTGCTTCTGAAAACTGGGGGCATTACTTCCTGCAGAGTCTATTTCCACCACATTGAATATAATTATTTCCTGCAGTCCAAGATCCTTTAATTCGTACAGAGTCTGAACTAACTTCTCGGATTCAAAAGAGAAATCTGTGCAAAGTAATACTTTCTTGAATTCCATAATCATTCCCCCTTTAACTTTGCAAGAATTTTTTCCGAGATGCTTTTTGCTTCAAACCCAAATTTTTTCGCGACTTGATCTCCCGGTCCGCTGGCTCCATATGTCTCCATAGTTATCATCAGATCTTTTTCTTCTAAGAAACGATACCAGCCACTTTTCACCCCGGCTTCCATTAAAACTTTCAGTTGTGTGGGTTTTCCAAGCACTTCTTGAATATAATTCTGAGACTGCTCTTCGAAGGTTCTTCGATCGGGAATAGAAACCAGTCGGGATAAAATCCCCTCTTTTTCTAATCGTTTTTTTACTTCTAAAGCCAGGGATACTTCACTTCCGGTTGCCATTAATGTAACTTTTTCCCCAGGATCCTCTGCTATTACATACCCTCCCTTGGAAAAAGCTGAAATATCTATCTTATCTTCAATCAAAGGTAAACCTTGTCTTGTTAAAATTAAAGCCGTAGGTCCATCACGGTGTTCTAAGGCTTCAACCCATGACTTTGCAACCTCTTCAGTATCCCCCGGTCTTAATACTCTTAAGTTAGGAATCAATCGTAAAGATTCCAAATGTTCAATAGGTTCGTGGGTTGGTCCGTCTTCACCTACATATATGGAGTCATGGGTAAAAATGAAAATCACCGGTTGTTTCATGATTGCCGCCATTCTGATCGAAGGGCGCATATAATCAGAGAACACGAGAAAAGTTGACACAAAGGGTCTAAAACCCCCATGTAAAGAAATTCCATTAGCAATTCCTGCCATGGCATGTTCACGAACTCCAAATCGAATATTCCGTCCGTCAAATTCTTGCTTTTGAATTTCTCCATATTTGTCTAAATAGGTTTTTGTTGATGGGGATAAATCCGCAGAACCGCCGATAAGATTTGGGATCAGGTCCGCTAGAAGATTCAGTATTTCTCCCGAAGATTTTCTAGTGGCTACTTTGCCCTTTTCATCTAATGAATAGTTGTTTAGTATTTCCAGAGCTTTTGTTGGGATTTCGCCGTTTAAAAATTGCTTCAATTCTTTTTTAAGCCCGGGGTACTTCAACGACCACGTGTTAAAAACATCTTCCCACTCTCGATATTTCAATTTCTTTGCCTGTTTTAGTTCTTCAAAGTAATTTGAGACCTCAGGAGAGATATAGAAATCTTCTTCTAGGGGAAGACCTAAAAACTTTTTCATTCCGACCAAGTCATCTTTTCCTAAAGGAGCTCCATGAACATCCGCTGTATCTTGCTTTGTCGGTGCGCCGTAACCGATATGGGTTCGAGCAACAATCAAAGTAGGTTGCTCTTTATTTGCTTTGCCTTCTTCTATCGCTCTGCGTATTTGGTCCAAATCATGACCATCTACAGCTTCAATTACCTGCCAGTTATAGGCTTTAAATCGATCGGCTACGGACTCGGTGAATGCGATTTCTGTGCCTCCGCCGATGGAAATTTTATTGTCATCATAAATCGCAATGAGTTTCTCCAGCCCCAGATGCCCTGCAAGGGATGCCGCTTCAGATGTAATTCCTTCCATCATGCATCCGTCTCCAAGAATTGTGTACGTATAATGATCTATTATGCTTAAAGAATCACGATTAAACTTCTCTGCCATAAGTTTCTCTGATAAAGCCATACCGACTGCGTTTGAAAAACCCTGTCCTAAAGGCCCGGTAGTGGCTTCCACGCCAGGGGTATCTCCATGTTCCGGATGCCCTGGTGTTTTAGAATCCACTTGTCGAAAGTTTTTTATATCATCCATTGAGACGTCATAACCGGTAAGATGAAGAAAAGAGTATAAAAGCATAGAACCATGCCCCGCCGACAGAACTAGTCTATCTCGATTAATCCAATCCGGCTCTTCCGGATTATAATTAAGATTTTCTCCAAACAACACAGCTCCAATTTCTGCACAACCCAGTGGTAAACCGGGATGTCCAGAGTTTGCTTTTTCCACAGCATCGGCAGATAAGCCACGTACAATATTTGCAACATTTTTTAACATATGCAACCCTCCATTTTTGTAGTGTTTTACTTTATCATTTATTATACCCATTGATTTACACTTTAATGACCGATTATTAAAATACCAAATAAACTTTCCCGTTTATAATATTTTTTTGTTGCAGAATCTTTTGAGTATTTGTATAATTACACTAGAGTACATTGGAGGTGATACATATGGAAAAAACTTTTATCATGATAAAAAGCGACGGAGTTCAAAGAGGTTTGGTGGGGGATATAATTAGTAGAATCGAAAATAAGGGATACCTGCTTACAAAGGCCGAGTTAATACATCCGGACCGAAAGACTGTGGAAGCTCACTATGCGGAACATAAAGGCCGGCCTTATTTTGAGTCCTTGGTAGCCTTTATACTAGAAGGCCCCGTTATGGCCATGGTAGTAGAGGGAGAAAACATTATAAAAGTCATGCGCTTGTTGATCGGAGATAAAAATCCGGAAAACGCAATCCCCGGAACAATCCGGGGAGATTTTGCAAATGATACTACTCGAAACTTAATTCATGGGGCGGATTCCACAGAATCCGCCCAAAGAGAAATAAATATTTGGTTTCCAAAGGAAGGATAAACTTCATTAGTCATTTTCCTTATCCTTCGAACTTTCATTAGGGTCTTCCTTCGGCCCTTCTTTTTTTTCATACCCATGGGTTGTTTCTCTGCCTTTTTTTTCTATAAATTCTTCCGCCGCTTCGGGATCTTCAATATCCTCTACTCTTTTTTCTTCTATGTCTTTTTTTATTTTTTCTTTTTTTTGTTCTATACCCTCGTCGACTTTTTTGTTTTTTCGGTAATTAATTGAATCTTCCATGATTTTATCCAGATCTGGAAGCAACCGCCGCATTTCCATTGGGAATGGGAACAAAATCGTGGCGCTTTCCGAATTGGACATATCCGAAATTGTACGCAGGGTCCTTAAAGTTAAGGAGCCTTCTTGATGACTGAGGATCTCTGCGGCTTCGGAGATTTTCACTGCCGCTTGTTTTTCTCCTTCCGCTTGGATAACTACGGCTCTTCGATTACGTTCAGCTTCTGCTTGACGGGCAATGGCTCTTTGCATGGATTCCGGAATAATGACATCTCTTAATTCCACTGCTGTTGCTTTAATCCCCCATGGATCTGTAGCCTCATCTACCACCTCTTGAATTTTTTTATTTATTTTTTCTCTCTCAGAAAGCAGTTCATCAAGATCCGCTTGACCTACCACACTTCGCATGGTGGTCTGGGCAAATTGGCTGGTAGCATCATAAAATTTTTCCACATTAACCACGGCTTTATCCGGCGCGGTAACTCGATAATAAAGAACCGCATTTACCTTGCATGTCACATTATCCTTGGTAATGACTTCCTGGGGAGGTACATTGTCTACCACAATCCTTAAGGAAATTCGCTCGATGCGATCAATAAATGGGATTATAATCACTAATCCCGGCCCTCTCACTCCTACCAATCGACCCAGTCGAAACAACACTCCTCGTTCATATTCAGGAAAGATTTTGATTGCCATTTTTATGAGAAGCACAAGAATTACTATCAACACAATAAATGGAACAGCACTTTCCACATTTTCAATAAGATCAATCATATTTTATCATCCTTTCTAAATTATTTGACTTTGCTTTTTCTTTATTCTTCCGGTTCATCTTCTTTCTCGACAATACACACCATACCTTCTCTTTTTAAAATTCGAACCCTCTCCCCTTCTTGTATTGTGACTGAATCCCTAGATCTTGCACGCCATAACTCGCCCTTGATTTTTATAAGCCCTTCAGGATCAATGGTATCATTAACAATTCCAGTGATATCAGCAAACTCTTCATCCCCATGGATCACTTTAGATTTTTTCAATCGATAAAGAGCTGCAACAATAATAACCAAGAGAATTGACGCGATGATGGCCACACCAATGGCGAGGATTCGAAACTCAGCTAACCAACGATCGGGAGCAAGGGGTTCCGCAGGTAAATATAGTATACCGATAATCATACTGATCAATCCTCCTGTTCCGAGCACCCCATAGGTCGGTGTATAAGCTTCTGCGATGATTAAACCTACACCTAACAAAATCATTATTGCTGCGAAAACGCTTACCTCAAAAAGTCCCAACCCGTAGAGTGCCAGTACCAGAGCAATGGCTCCAAGGACTTCCGGAAAAAATGTTTCCGGTGCGTTAAACCCAATAACCAGACCGTACACTCCTAGTAGAAAAAGAACGAAGGCAATCTGAGGATTGCTGACCAAGTGGGTAAGGGTATCCCTTACATTCTTTTCAATCTCCTTAATTTCAGCATTTTCCGTGTCTAAAGTTACTATTCTTGTCCTTAGGTTTATCTCTTGACCGTGTAAGTTCTCCAGCAAAGCCGGAATATCCTCTGCAATATCGTCAATAATCTCCAGTTCAATTGCTTCCCCCCCGCTTAATGTTAGGTTTTCCGTTACGAAACGTTCCGCCACATCAACAGGGCGATTTCTTGATTCCGCAATGCTTCGAATATGGCCGGCCAGAAATTGAACGGTTTTATCATCCGCCGGTGCACTCTCTCCTTCGGGACTCATTGTCACCGGCATCGCAGCACCGATCGTGGTTCCCGGTGCCATAATCGCTTGATGTCCTCCTAAGAGGATAAAAGTTCCTGCAGAGGCCGCTATTCCCCCCTGGGGATACACATACGTAATAATCGGGACATCGGCATTTATCAAATCGGAAACAATATCTATGGTTGCATTCACAAGACCTCCCGGGGTATTCAAAAGAATCAGCAATGCCTCAGCACCTTCTTCTTCCGCTGTCTCGACTCCCCGCTGGAGATGAGAGGTAGTCCCTGCGGTTACTATCCCTTCTATATTGATAGTGTAAACAATAGAATCCGGATTATCTTCTTGTGCAAAACTTCCGGTAAGCATTATAATAAATATCATTATAACCAGAGCAACCGAAAGGGTCTGTTCTTTAGTACCTCTAAAAACTCTCAATTAAATTCCCCCTTTCATTTCGATGCCTTAATCATCTAATAAGTATTATACTAATACCCGTAATTGAATCGATTAAGAAGATTAATTGGAGTTTTTTTCAAAAAAAAAAACATCCTCTATTAAGGATGTTTGATCCGCTACAGATTCAAAGAGCGAGCAAATCTATAAGCCGAGTTCTGTATTAAATGGTCATCTATCTAGACTTACTGTTACCAGCAAGTTCAAGCAACCTACCACGGGACACGACGGGCAGCCGTATTTCTAGTCCCTACTTGGTCTTGCTCTAGGTGGGGTTTACATAGCAGACTAGTCACCTAGCCTCTGGTGAGCTCTTACCTCACCATTCCAACCTTACCTTTATAAAAGGCGGTATCTTTCTGTTGCACTGTCCTTAGAGTCGCCTCTACTGGGGATTACCCAGCACCCTGCCCTATAGAGCTCGGACTTTCCTCGTTAACCCCAAGGCTAACGCGACCATCTGATTTACTCGCTCTAATGATATTCCTTTTAAATTGTAGCATAGAACCTAGTAAAAGTCAAAGCTAGGGCCTTTTCAAAAAGTGTGAAAAGGGTTTTTAAGATATTTTGCTGTATAAACCTCTAAGGACTCTCCAAACTGATTTTCCAGTTGTTTTTTCATAAATTCCCGAAAAATGATTTCACTCTCATAATGACCGATGTCCACTACTGGCATTCCTCCATCCATTGCATCCTGTGCTTCATGATATTTTACATCTCCGGTAATAAAGCAGTCTGCCCCGGCTTTTTTAGCCTGTTGGATATAGTCACCTCCGGATCCGTTTAAAATTGCAACTTTAGAAATTTTATGTTGTAAGTCTCCCACACAGCGAACTTCATTTAATTGTAATACCTCTTTTAGATGTAGTATAAATTCTTCCAAACTCCGGGTAGCGGAAAGACCTCCAATTCTTCCTAGTCCCACATTTTTCAAAGGTATTTCTAAAGGATAAAGATCATAAGCAACTTCCTCATAAGGATGAGCTTGTTTTACAGCCTTTAATAGTTTGGGTACGTCTTTTCTCTCTATAATGGTTTCAATTTTGTTCTCATTTACTTTTTCCAGTTCATTTCGCTTTCCTAAAAAAGGAGTTGCACCCTCTTCCGGCTTAAATGTTCCGATTCCTTCTGTTCCAAATGTACAGTGACTATAGTTCCCGATCTGTCCACCACCGCCTTTATTAATGGCTGTAATGATTTTTTCTCGGTGCGTTTCAGGAACATACACGATAAATTTACAGTAAGGTTTAATCTCCGCTGGAGTGAGTATGCCAATGTTGTTCAGCCCTATTTTTTCTGCTATATATTGATTCAACCCCTTCGGGGCAACATCCATGTTTGTATGACATGCATAGACATGAAGATCCTCTTGAATAATTTTTTGAATCATGGCCCCCTTGGGATCTTCAAAGTCAATCTTTTCTATGGGTTTAAATATTAACGGATGATGGGAAACAATGAGATCCGCGCCTTTGTCCGTTGCTTCTTTCAGTACGTCTGAATTTATCTCGAGGGTAATCATAATCCGATGAACCTCTTTTTTCGGCGAACCGATTTGCAGTCCTACCCGATCCCATTCCATGGCATATGAAGTTGGGGCGATGGTTTCTATATAATCGATAATATTTTTGATCCTTAAAGACATTGTTTTACCTCCTTTAACTTTTCAGCCTTCATACCGGCCTTCTGATTCATTTGAATCGCTGCTGAACTTTTTGATTCAGCGGTTTCGCGGACAATCTTTTCCATCTGAAGAATTCGTTGATCTAAAAATTTTTCGACCAGGTTTTTAGGATTATCAAAAAGTCTAAAACCCAACTCCCATTGCAAATCTTGATAAACTCTGAAGGCCTCAGGATAATTCTTTGCAATTTTTTCAGTATTTCCCCCAGGATTGAGGAGTTCCTCAAAAGTAAAATCTTTAACCTTCTCATGACATCCTAGGGATACCACAAGAATTTCATAAATTCTACGACCTTCTTCAACCAGTAGATCTTTTTCTATGCAGTACCCTTCCTCAAATAAGTATCTGCGTAGTTCTGCTTGCTGCTGCATAGGTTGTAATATTAATCGATTAACTGTTCTTTTTAATGTATAACTGTTTTTTAATATCTCCGCTATGAGTTTCCCTCCCATGCCCGCCACAATGACAACATCTAGCACTTCTTTTTCTAAAGGGATCGTACCTGCCCCTAATTTTGTTTTGATACACGCTTCCAAACCATGGGTTTTAATGTTTCTCCATGCGGCGTTTAGAGGCTCCTGATTAATATCTGTTGCAATTACAGAATTTGCAATCCGATTTTTAATTAGATAGATCGGTAAATAGCCATGATCTGTGCCGATATCTCCAACTTTTTCATCAGAGCGAATCTCCTGTGCAATTTTTAGAAGCCGTGGGGTTAACTCCATTGCAAGCCCTCCTAAGTCTTGATTGATTTCTAGAAAAATAAACTCATTCTAAAAGGAAACCAATAGATTCCGCTAAGAAGCTATTGGCTTAGGTTTAATTTGTTTTTTATCTTTATTCTAAATAATCTTTGAGTTTTTTACTTCGACTGGGGTGTCTGAGTTTACGAAGAGCTTTCGCTTCAATTTGCCGTATTCGCTCTCTTGTTACCTGAAATTCTTTCCCAACTTCTTCTAAGGTTCTTGCTCTTCCATCATCAAGCCCAAACCGAAGGCGAAGTACCTTTTGCTCTCGAAGGGTTAAAGTATCCAGCACTTATATCAACTGTTCTTTCAGTAGAGCAAAGGCTGCGGCCTCCGCCGGAGCAGGAATATCTTCATCGGGAATAAAATCGCCTAAGTGGCTATCCTCTTCTTCTCCTATAGGCGTTTCTAAAGAAACCGGTTCTTGAGCAATCTTTAAAATTTCCCGAACTTTTTCCTCGGTAATATCCATCTCTTTTGCAATTTCTTCAGGATGTGGTTCTCGACCAAGATCTTGAAGAAGTTGTCTCGAAACACGAATCAATTTATTAATAGTCTCCACCATATGCACAGGAATACGAATAGTACGGGCTTGATCCGCAATGGCTCGTGTAATCGCCTGACGAATCCACCAGGTAGCATAGGTGCTGAATTTATATCCTTTGGTATAATCAAACTTTTCCACCGCTTTAATGAGCCCCAGGTTCCCTTCCTGGATCAGGTCCAGAAATAGCATCCCCCGACCTACATATCTTTTCGCAATACTTACAACTAAACGCAAGTTTGCCTCCACCAGTTTCTTCTTCGCTAACTCGTCGCCTTTTTCCATTCGTTTAGCTAAGTCTATTTCCTCCGGTCCAGTCAATAAAGAAACTTTTCCTATCTCTTTTAAATACATCCGCACAGGGTCATCGATGTTAACCCCTTTTAAAAGATTTACATCAGGCTCCATACTTTCTTTTACAATTTCCTCCGGATCAATCTCCACTTTTTTCAGATCTTCCGCTTCTTTTTCTCCAACAATTTCCACGCCCATATTTGCAAGATGGTCATAAACCTCATCCATCTGCTCTTTATCTAAATCTACTTTCTCTAGGGAATCCATGATTTCTTTATACGTAATCACCCCTATTTTTTTCCCTTTTTCCAATAGAATCTTAATGGCTTCCTGTTCTAGTTCAATAACGTTTTGATTTTCAGCTTGTTTTTTCGGGGTATTTTTTTTACCGTTACTCATCCTGGCCCCTCCCTTCTTTTAATTGATGATTTTGAAGCGCTTTATTAATTTCCATGATTTCCATTCCTATTTTCAGCAAAATTCTATCTACCTCTTCCTTTTCAAAGTTGGGACTATCTAAGAGTTCTTTTTGTTGTTTTTCCAGGTTCTTCTTACGATAGATTAATTTATATTTTTTAAGATTGTATAAATAATCCTCCAGGATCTTTTGGATTTCACCTTCCTGGCGGTCAAGGCTTGCAATTTCGTCTAAAAGATCTTTATGTTCTTGCAGCTTATGATCCGCTGAACTTCTTTGATCCTGATAAAAAAGATGACGAACTAATTGTTGATGGGTTTCAATAGAAAAGTCCTCGATTTCCACATGTTCTTTGATAAAAGGAATTTGATTTTCATTATCCATCATAAACTTGATAATGAGTTTTTCCAACTTAATATGCCCGTCCTGTTCAATGCTGGGCATGGTATGCAAATAATTGGATCTTGATCCTTCTTTTGCTCCCGGGAATCCATCCCGGGTTCTAGAGGAATTGCTTGAATAATTCTGATTTTTTCCTCTGATTTCTGACAGCAAAGAATCCTTAGAAAGATTCAACTCTTTTGCCACTTCTTCGACGTAGGCTTCCTGTTCAATAGGGCTTTTCACTTGACGTAAGAGTTTGCTTGCCTCTTTGGAAAAATCAACTTTTCCCTCTGTACTGCTTAAAGAATACTTCTCTCTGATTTTTTGTATTTGATATTCAATATGATTAGGAGATTCTTTAATCCGTTTATAAAACACTTCTTTTCCCTGTTGACGAATAAAGTCATCGGGATCTTCTTCTTTTCCTAAGGATAAGACCCTGATTTTCAATCCTTCATTTTCAAGAATTTGAATGCTCCTAAGGGTTGCTTTAACGCCGGCTTCATCACCGTCAAAGGCCACCACAATTTCTTTTGCATATTTTTTCAATAATTGTCCATGGTCTTTAGTCAAAGAAGTTCCCAGGGTCGCCACAGCATTTTTCACTCCATTTCCATGTAGCGCAATCACATCCATATAACCTTCCACTAAAATCAGTTGATAATCTTTAATATGTTTTTTTGCCAGATTCAATCCATACAAGATTTTTCGTTTATTAAAGATTTTTGTTTCAGGGGAATTCAAGTATTTCGGTAAACTTTGGTCTAAAACCCGTCCTCCAAAACCAATGACCATACCACGAGTATTGAAAATAGGGAAAATAATCCTATTTCGGAAGCGATCATAGTATCGATCTCCTTGCTTATTTTTTAAAATAAGTCCGGTTTTTTCGATTATTTCCTTGGTATAATTTCCTTTTGTTAGGTGCTCTATTAATCCGTCCCACCGATCCTCCGCTAAACCTAAACCAAATGCTTTGATTTCTGTGGTAGACACCCCTCTATTTTTGAGATATTGTAATCCTTCATTCTGAGAAGAAGTCAATTTTCGATAATAAAACAATCCCGCTATTCGATTGATCTCATAAAGTTGTTTTGTTTCCTGTCTCTCCTGATCGGAAATATTATCCTCGGTGTCAACGCTAATATTCGCTTTATCACCCAACATTTTTAGAGTTTCGATAAAATCGAGATTTTCCATCTTCATAACAAATTGTAAAACATCTCCCCCTTCACCGCATCCGAAACATTTATAAATTTGTTTATCCCGGTTTATCATAAAGGAAGGGGTTTTTTCATTATGAAAAGGACATAAAGCCTTATAGGATGAACCGGATGATTTTACCTCAATATAATTTCCGATTGTATCAACAATGTCATGGGCTTCTTTAATTTCTTCAACTATATCTTCATTTACCTTTCCCATAGAATCACCTAATTTTTTTGAGTTATCATTCATGGGAAATTTACACCCACGAGCTTTATATTATAACCATATTTCACAAAAAAAATCAATTAAATTTATCTATGAAATATCCGCTGCTTATGACTTTATTCGACATCCCTCTTTTTAATTCCTTCTTAATTATAAAAAAAAGATTATTCAGAATATTATCTTGGTGTGGGAATGAACTTTTCCTTGAAAAGTTTTATGATATATCCATCCGTACAACCCGCTATAAAATCCGTAATTCCTCGTTCCAATCCTTCTTCTTCAGCGATAGAACAGTGCTTTTGCGGTAACTCTCCGGGATGATTTAAAAAGTAAGAGTATAAGAATTCGATGATATAGTGAGCTTTTTGCCGTTCTTTGCTACAAAAATCCCCTTTATATACTCTTGAAAACATAAAACTTCGAAGTTTTGCCATCATTGCTTTTGCTTCTTTGCTTTGATGGGTTTTTATCTTTTCTTCTATATCTATATTAGAATCATCAAGAATGGTCCTGGTTTCAAAAATCAAATCCTTTGTTAAAGTATTTACCCGCTCACTATGGGTATGTCCTAAATAGTCTAGTAAATCCTTAGGAATTTCTGATTCTTTTAGTACTCCGACGCTTAAACTGTCTTGAATATCATGACATAAATATGTGATACGGTCCACAATTTTTACTACGTTTCCTTCCAGGGTTTTACAATTTTCCCGTCCGGTATGATTCAAAATTCCATCTCGAACCTCATAACTCAAATTCAGCCCTCGACGCTGTTTTTCAAGTTTATCCACCACTCGGAGACTTTGTTCATTATGTTTAAAATGCCCGGTAATCTCATTTAAGGTTTCTTCGCCACTGTGGCCGAAACAGGTATGGCCTAAATCATGGCCGAGGCTAATGGCTTCAACCAGGTCTTCATTTAATCGAAGGGCTCTCGCAACGGTCCTTGATATTTGACTAACTTCAAGGACATGAGTCAACCTCGTCCGGAAAAAGTCATCCTTAACAATGAAAACCTGTGTTTTTTCTTTAAGTTTACGAAAGGATTTCGAATGAATAATTCTGTCCCGGTCCCGTTGAAAAATCGTTCGTATTTCACAGGGCTCTATTTTTTTTATTCGCCCCTTACTATTAGAACTCTGCATAGCATAGGGAGATAAAATTTTCTTTTCGATATGTTCACTTTCCTGGCGTATATTATATTTCATAGGAATCTCTCCTTTGTTCGAAGTATGATGCCTTATTTATACCCATTCTACGAACAAATAAAAATAAATGGAGTAATTGTCTCCATTTATTTTTAGAGGGCCTAAGTTTTAATGTTATTCTACATCTCTAAGGCTTTATAAAAAGGATTGTGTTGTTTTTTTAATTAACAGCAGAGCTTCTCTGTTATTTTTCCTTTGGAAATCGAATCGCTGCTTGGGCAGCTGCCAGTCTTGCTACCGGCACTCGAAAAGGTGAGCAGGAAACATAATCTAAGTTGAGTAAATGGCAAAATTCTATGGAACTTGCTTCTCCTCCATTTTCTCCGCATATTCCAAGTTTTAGATCACTACGGGTTTTCTTACCAAGGTCCACAGCAATTTCCATTAGCTTGCCAACACCCTGCCGGTCAATTTGTTGGAATGGGTCTTTTTCTAAAATCTTTTTCTCTTCATACTCTTTAATGAATCGTCCTGCATCATCCCTTGAGAACCCAAAGGTCATTTGAGTTAAGTCATTAGTGCCAAAAGAGAAAAACTCCGCTTCCTCAGCAATTTTATCCGCGGTGACCGCCGCCCTTGGTACCTCAATCATGGTTCCAATGAGATAAGTGGCCGTTGTCTGATTTTCCATTAACACTTCATTAATCGTAGCAATAATCAACTCTTTAATATATTGAAGCTCTTTAAGTTCCCCTACAAGAGGCACCATAATTTCAGGAATCACTTCAAGTCCTTTTTCCTTTTTCAGTTCCACCACAGCCTCCATAATCGCTCGAACCTGCATTTTATAAATTTCAGGATAGGTTACGGCCAATCGGCAGCCTCGATGACCAAGCATTGGATTCACTTCACCCAAGTCTTCAATCACGGAATGTAAATGGGCTACGGAAATATCCATTTCCTTCGCAAGTTTTTTTATATCATCATCTTCTTCCGGTAAAAATTCATGTAGCGGAGGATCCAACAGTCTTACGGTTACGGGTCTTGATCCCATGGCTATAAAGATCTCTTTAAAGTCTGATCGTTGCATTGGCAACAGCTTGTCTAAAGCCCTGACACGCTCCTCTACTCCTCTGGATAGGATCATATTACGAACCACGGATATTCTTCCCTCTTCAAAGAACATATGCTCTGTCCGGCATAATCCGATGCCTTCGGCACCGAAGTCAATGGCTTGTTTTGTATCCTTAGGGGTATCCGCATTGGTACGCACTTTTAATGTTCTGAATTGATCCACCCAGGACATAAACTTTGAAAAATCTCCGGAAAGTTCCGGTTTCTCTGTTTGAATTTTTCCTTTATAGACATTCCCTTTGTTTCCGTCCAGAGAAATAAAGTCTCCCTTTTTAAACTTTTGCTCACTTGCTATAAAGTATCCTTCTTTTTCGTTCACACGAATTTCACTGGCTCCTGCAATACAACACTTCCCCATGCCTCTAGCCACTACGGCAGCGTGGGAGGTCATTCCTCCACGGGCGGTTAAAATACCTTTGCAGGCTACCATTCCTTCAATGTCCTCCGGTGAAGTTTCTGTTCTTACCAGAATTACGTCTTCTCCTCGTTCCTTGGCTTCCGTAGCACCTTCCGATGTGAAGTAAACCTGCCCAGAGGCCGCTCCCGAAGATGCCGGAAGACCCTGAGTAATCTTTTCTGCCTTTTCCAGCATTTCCGGATCAAAGGTAGGATGCAAAAGCTGTTCAATTTGATCAGGATGAACTTTTAGAACCGCTTCTTTTTCTGAAATTTTCCCTTCGGCCACCAGATCCACTGCAATTTTAACTGCTGAAGCGGCTGTGCGTTTGCCTGTACGGGTTTGTAATATGAACAATTTCTCTTTTTCAATCGTAAACTCTATATCCTGCATATCTTTATAATGCTCTTCTAATTGATCACAAACATTTACAAACTCTTCAAAAACTTGGGGCATTTTATCTTTCAGTCCAATAATATCCTTAGGGGTTCTTGTTCCTGCAACAACGTCTTCTCCCTGGGCATTAAGTAAATATTCTCCGTAAAGCTTTTTCTCGCCGGTAGAGGGGTTTCTGGTAAAAGCAACACCGGTTCCACTGGTATTTCCCATATTACCGAAAACCATTTCCTGAATGTTCACGGCAGTACCCATGTCATCGGGAATGCTGTTGATTTTTCGGTATATTTCCGCCCGGGGATTCATCCAAGAGCTAAAAACCGCTTCAATAGCAATCAGTAATTGATCTCGAGGTTCTTCAGGAAAGGGTTCCCTATTTTCTTTTAATACTAAATTTTTATATTCTTTCACAATTTGCATTAAATTCTCCGTAGAAAGTTTCGTATCTTCTTCAACATTATTTTCATTTTTAACCCGATCAAAGATAATATCGAACTTATATTTATCAATTTTCAACACCACATCAGCATACATTTGGATAAAACGCCGGTAGGAATCATAAGCAAACCATTCATTTTCCGTTTCCTTGGCCAAACCGATTACCGACTGATCATTAAGACCGAGATTTAAAATCGTATCCATCATTCCCGGCATAGAAATCGCAGAACCGGAACGTACAGAAACCAATAGAGGATTCAAATCATCACCAAATTTCTTTCCTGCCCGATCTTCCAGATCGTGAAGATGTTGGAATATCTCATCCTTTAACTCATCCCAGAGTCTTGACCCTTTTGCCAAATATTCATTACAAGCCTTGGTCGTCACAGTAAACCCCGAAGGTACCGGAAGCCCGATGCTTTTCATTTCAGCTAAATTGGCTCCTTTTCCACCTAGCAATGCTTTCATTTCTCTGTTTCCTTCAACAAACGAGTATACCCACTTTTCCATAACATGCCACCTCCAAATTATTTTGTATTTCCTACTTTATAACCTTTTTCTTTAAAGATCTCAAGAATAATACTGGCGCTTTCTTCTACCGCTCGAGTAGAAACATCGATAACAGGGCAACCCAGTTTTCTCATGACTTTATCCGCATAGTCCAGCTCTTCAAGTATGCGTTCCATGGAAGCGTAGTTTGCTCCATCTTTCAATCCAAGCGCCTTTAGTCTTTCCTGCCTTATTTCTATAAGCTTTCTGGGATTTGTGGTAAGACCGATTATCTTTTCCGACGGGGCATTAAAAAGTTCCTTCGGTGGAGAAACTTCCGGTACTAAGGGAACATTGGCCGCTTTTATGTTTCGATGAGCCAGGTACATACTCAGGGGCGTTTTCGATGTTCTTGAAATTCCGACCAAGACAATATCCGCTTTATTAATTCCCCTTGGATCCTTGCCATCATCGTACTTTACAGCAAATTCAATGGCTTCGATTTTTTTAAAGTATTTCTCATCAAGCTTTCGAATGGTTCCCGGTTCTTTTTTCGGTTTTATGTCTAGCTGTGTGCTTATTAAGTTTAGCAGAGGGGTCATAATATCCACGGTTCGAATATTTACTTTCTCCGCTTCTTCCACTAAAAATTCTCGAAGTCCGTTAATTACCATGGTAAAGACAATAATGGCATTTTCTTGTTTTGCTTCTTCTAAAATCTCCAATAGTTGAGTTTTTTCCGTTGTAAATGGAAATCTGCGCAGCTCATAATTTCGCGTTTCGAATTGACCGATTACGGCCCTTGCTACCTGTTCCGCAGTTTCACCCACGGAGTCCGATACGATATATATTACTAATGGTCTATCTGTCAAAAAAACCCCTCCTATTTTTTGCATAAATTCACAAATAACTCTGTGATATTACTTTTGGATATTTTCCCAATGATTTTTAATCGTTCTTTTCCATTTTCCTCTATTACTTCTACTACGGGCAAACTATCAACTTGGTTTACTACGATTCGATTGGCCGCTTCGATGATTGTCTCACTTTTTGTTACCGTAGCTAAATTTGGCATTCTGCTCATAATCATCCCCACGGGCATTTTGTTCATATCCGCCCCGCCCATCAAGGTTTTCAAAAAGTCTTTTCGAGAAACCACGCCACTTAAGTAATTATTCGTGACTACATATATGGTGCCAGTATCTTCTAAAAAGAGGGTTACGATAGCATCGTAAATTGTCGACTCTTCCGTAACCACTACAGGCATTTTCATAATATCTTCTACTAAGTACTTTTCTGCTTCTTGAGAAAACACATTGATATCGGATTTACCCGAATAAAAATAACCTACTTTCGGTCTGGCATCCAAAATTCCTGACATGGTTAAAATTGAAAGGTCCGGCCTTAAAGTTGCTCGTATCACCCCTAGTTGTTCTGCGATCTTTTCGCTGGAAATAGGTTCGTTGTTCTTTACAATTTCTATGATTTTTTTTTGTCTTTTGGTTAGTTCTATGACTATCACCCCTTATTATGTTACTCTATTTGGTATTGTGCTATATTATATAATAATTCCCCCTCATTTAAAAGCCTTTTTTTTTTTATATTTATCTATTCTATACCCTATTAATCCTAATTCTATTGGTTTCATAATAAAAAACTTCCGAGTAGCGAGTCTTTTTATTGATAGACCCACTACTTTGGAAGCTTCCTGTTTCGAGCATATTTTACGCTTTCATAATTTCTTCTAGATTTTCTAACAGATAGACTTTTCCTTCGTTATTAATTACTACCATGTCATACACGTTTCCGTTTTTTTCCCTTTTTTCTGTTTCAAAACCCAATCCCAAAGAATATTCATTCGTAACTGTACGTTTCTTTCCTTCTTCTAAGGTTTCTTCCGATAGGACTTTTAACTTTTTAAGCTGTCGATTTAGCTCCACTCCTGTGAGTTTCTTACTAAGATGTAAGTCAATATGTTCATTAATGATTCTGGAGAACTCATTTACTCCGATTTTTCTCTCTGGCAAGCGAACCTTGGACTTTTGCTCCGGTGTAATGATAAATTCCGTTAGTTTTCGCTTGTTATAGATACCTTTTTTAACATTTTCCAACACTTGCTTAGCAAAATAGAAGCTTCTAATAATCTCCGGATCATGAAGAATATGATCTTGTTTTACCTCTTTGTTTGTTCCGGGATCCAAACCCTTTGCTAAGTTCTCTAGAATACTGACCGTTTTTTCGATACTCACCTTTTCCTGCTGAAGTTCCGATACTTCTTTTACATCCATTTTTTCCATAGACATTTCATAACCTCCTTTAAAGTTTTGATTTGCTCTTACCTTAAGAAGATTATATCCTATGACTTTAACAAAAAGGTCGCCTGGCAGGCGACATTTTTGTAACATTTACGAAATAATCAACTGCTCATGCTTTACTGTATATCATACTGTATCTTTCCTATCGGTTCTGAAAACGAATAGTCATTAAGCAGATGCTCAACTTTTACTGATCAATGAGTTGAAATTTTAACGTTACCGGATTATGATCCGAGTGCTCAAAACCAAGATTATGACCAATCACCTCAATGATTTTAATGTTCGGCGACACTAAAAACCCATCAATAACAGTTTCAAAAGTCTCTCCCGGTATATAGGGAGTCCCCAGGTCCCGGACCGTCATGACTGTTTCATCAACTCCCCATTGATAGCCCGTATCTCCTAAAGACTCAGCGATGGGTACCAACCACTCCGGCCATTTCTCCAGAAAATCCGGGTCTTCCAACTGCACGGTGCTAAGCAGCTGATTCCAGTCTCCTCCCAGGATCACATATTCATTTTGTGTATAGACCTCATTAATAAGTTTTAGTAAATCTTCCACTTGTTTTTTTCTAAGAATCCCTCCTTCATCATAGGCCGAGAGATGAAGGTTTATCAAAACCACGTCCCTGCTGTTATCAACAGGAATTCTGGTCTCCAGCAAAATTCGATCTAAATCCGCTAAAATCACAGGCCAGGATTCCTGCCCTGTGAGCTCTCTTCTAAGACCATGATGCATTGTATACTTAGATAATGTAACCAGCCCGCTTTTTGCATAACCCATCGGGTTTAGGATCGGTACTGGAACCCAAATAGCCTGATAATTATAGGCAAAAGCGGAAGCATAGCTTTGAAATCTATTTTGAAGCAATTCATATTGGTTGATATCATAGCTCCTCGACGAGCGGATATCCACTTCTTGAAGAAGCATAAAGTCCGGATCCTCATTGTTTAAAAAACTTATCATAGCTTGGATGTTTTCAAAAACTATTGTTTCACTCTCACCCCTTGATGAAGTTCCTCCGTCCATAAAAAACTCTTGCTTTTTATCAAGACCGCCGTAACCCAAGTTAAATATCAACGCAGTATATTCTTCGTCAGTGGATAATTTTTTCGGTTGGTTATTTGTAATATCAATCACTTCTACCTCTTTATGCACAGGATTTTTCCAACTTACATAACCTATAAAAATAACCGGTATCATAATTAGGATCAAAAGGACTCCTATGATAATTTTAAGCATTGTTCTTACCACTGGCTTTTCCTCCTTAATCATCAAAAATCGATAACTGATGATTGTTGATTTTGAGACTTTCCATATTCCGATCTCTGATAGTATCTCCCTTGGCAACTTTCCCAATCAAAAGCGGTGAGTCGGGATCATGCTTTTGATATTGTTCTTTGATGATTTCATAACGATAATTGGCATAGCAATATGTACATTGGTGAAGACAGCAATCATAACTTCCGATATCGATACTTTCCATACATTCACAATTTGGTCGTTGATTCTTATCCCTGCGCTTGGAGATTTTTTTACCAAGCAATCTTTCAATGCGGTCCGGATCAATGCAACTGCCGGGTCGAAGGCCTTGATGGGTTAATATTTTTTTTTCCCCGCAGCTTAAAATGTTTATTTTATTATTTTTTGCAATTTCCACTAAAGCCTTTATCAATGTGTCTACTTCCTGAAAATTCGGCTCCCTTACATCTTGATTTTCCATATTTTTTCGGATTTTACGATAATCATCTAAAAAACTTACCATTACCGTATCGGTATAATACCGGAGGATTTCTGCAAGCATGGAAAATGATGTAATATGATAATCCACTCCCAGATTTTCGGTAAAAATAATCGGATCATACCTCCAGACCACGCGTTCCTTTCCAATGGTCTCTGCTAAACTTTTGAAGGTTTTTAAACGCTCCTCCAGATTCGGTACATTTTTTTCGAAATTTTCATCATAAGGATTTAACGTATATTGAAAATAATAGGAATACGACTTCATATAATCGAGTTTATTCAAAGCAGGCTTGGGATTTTTGGTCCAAAAGACTATGGTATCAATAACCTCAGGGTTTATGGGAACTTTATGAATCTGTTTAGGATTCATGGGATTTTTCACCATTAAATAACCCTTTTGTACTCGTTTTACAAACCAGTCAAAGTAAAATGCGGGTATGTCCGTCCTTCGGCTTACACTAAGAATCATAGAAACCTTCCTTTCCGGGGGTATATTCTCACTTAGCTATTGCTTAACTTTGATATTCATTAAGTACCGTTAGAAATAGAGATGTTTACATCTATATGAAATTTAGTCCGTATTCAGCCATCGTCATCTTTGACTTCCAAGTAAATCACTATAACTAAATTAAGAACAGCTCTTCTCTGTTATAATTATGATTAGTATTATAGTGGGTTAGTACCCAATGTATTTTGCATAAATGGATTTTGCCACTTCTTCATTTTTTGCATTTTTCATTATAGCTCGGCCATCTTTAAAAAGTTTTGTTTCTACTCCTTCCGCCTCAAAGCTTAATAAGAAGGGATTTCTGCGAGTTGGGATGTTTTTATCTTCTAATCGTTTCTGAATTTCTTCAAGATTCATATGATCATGACCAAGGTTAATTTGAATACTATTCTGACCGCAAATGTAGGTAGCTTCCGGTTTCTTATCTTCCAAGTAAGTATAAATTTTCCTTACACAACAGGGACAATCATCTTTTTTTCCCTGAGAGATCTTTTTAAAAGTATTATCCCAAAGATCCAAGAATAAAAGATCGTTTTCCACCTCTTCTTTTCTGCCTAACAGATATTTTAATGCTTCGTTGCTTTCCAAAGAACCAACAATTCCGGTTAATGTATTTACTACCCCGGCTGTATCACAAGTTGGAAGCGCCCCGCTGTCCGGGGGCTTTGGAATCATACATTGAAGACAACCGTTTTTTTCTTCAGGAATAAAAACCTTTACCATTCCGGAAGTACCTAAAGCTCCCCCATATATCCAGGGTAGATTGTTTTTAAAAGCTACGTCGTTTATTAAAAACCGGGTCTTGAAATTATCTGTACAATCAACGATTAAATCCATCCCATCAATAAAACCTTCAATGGTTCTACTGTTTACTTCTTTGACAATCCCTTCAATCCTAATTTCGCTGTTAATTTTACGAAGTTTTTCCTCAGCCGCCTTCGCCTTTGGTCTATCTTCCGATACATCTTCTTCATCAAACAAAATTTGTCTATGAAGGTTCGTAAGCTCGACAAAATCTCGATCTACGATGCGTACATGGCCGATTCCCATTCGGACAAGGTTGTTTGCCGTCACCGTTCCCAAAGCCCCACAACCCACTATTAAAACCTTGGATTTCTGTAATTTTTCCTGCCCTTTTCGACCGATTTTCTCATAGTTTATCTGTTTTTCATATCGTTCAAACATGGTTTCCCCTCCTAAGCTTACATTTTAGATTTATACCAATTAGGTCTGTTTAAAGTAAAATCATCATAAGATTTTAATGTTTTCTTAAACAAGTTCTTCATTATTTTAACATCTGTTATTTCATATTCCAATGCCCAAGGCAGGGCAGCAATCTGATTAACGGCAATGTATAGTTTCATAAGGGAAAAAAACTTCACCGGTACATCCTTATTAAAATAGCCATTGATCATACCTGTAGCAAACTCAGCGCTTACTTCTGCGGAAAAAGTTATCCGGTTAAATTCTTCCCAGGGATCCCCGAAATTAAATCGATTAAAATCAATAATCCCCAGTTCCTTCTTGTCATTTAGTATCATATTCCCAATATGATAATCCCCATGTTGAAAACTTTGCGGCCGATCATTTAATAACTCCCTTTGCTGATTAATGTACTCTAAATAGTAATGTTCTCCCTCCAAAACAACCCCACAGTTCTTATAGGCTTTAATTTTTTGATCGATTTTTTTATTGTATCGACTTTCCCAGGAAATTTGGTCTCTGGGAGCACTATGGGAATGTAGTTTTTTCAGAATTTCTCCTGCTCTAACTCCTAAGTTATATTGTTCCTGTATCGAGTATTGAGGAAGTAAAACATCCGCATCTCGGCCTTCCAGCCAGGTAAAAAGAGTGTATACCGACTTTCCTTCATTGCAAATACCGGTCTCTATCGGAGTTGACATCCAAATGTTTAAAGGTTTTAAGTCACTGAGAAGCTTAAACTCCCGTTGCTTGCGTTCCGTCTGCTCCCGATCCACAATTCTTAGTAACTGCATCTCTCCAGAGTCCAAAGTGATTTTGAATTTTTTCTCTAAGGACCAACCTTTTTTTATATCCTCGACTTTTTTCCATTTTCTTGATCCTGAAATGTCCTGATAGATGCCCATCGTCTTAACTCCTTTCCATCAATTGAATTATCTATTTATACCCTAATCGTCACTGCAAAATCGATATTTCTCCTTTTTTAATTATGATTATGGATTTTGTTTTTAATTATCAATAATCTATTGCTTGCATAACCTTAATATGCCCGAAAAAAAATTAATTTATGATCCTGTTCTTGTCCCCCCTACCGATAACTGTTAGGATAAGGTTAGTTAAATATTATAAGATCATAACACTCTTAAAGGAGGAAGCTATGAAAAACTCACTACTGATAACTTGTAAAGGATTAATCGACGGCAAAAACAAAGAAATTCAGGAAGATGTTTATCTTCTCGTAGAGGAAGGGATTATAAGAAAAATCGGCCCCCAAGGAAACATACCTCATTTAGACTTTTCCCAAGGGAATATGGAACTCCTGGATTATCGTCATGGATATATTACCCCGGGAATGATCGATGCCCATGTCCATATGACCTTCTCCGCCGAAGCTGATACCATGGGGACTTTAACTTCTAAGAGCAATGCAAGCCTTGCCATCGACGGGATGAACAACTTAAAAGCCACTTTAAGTGGTGGCATAACTGCTATTCGTGATTTAGGTGCTCCGAATTACATTGACGTTGACTTAAGAAACGCTCAGGTAAAGGGAGAAATAACAGGTCCCAAATCTTTGGTCAGCGGAAAGTTTATCACAATGACCGGAGGACACGGTTGGCAAATCGGTCACGAATGTGATGGAACCCAAGAAGTTACAAAGGGAGCCCGTGAACAACTAAAACATGGAGCCGATGTTATAAAAATCATGGCCACCGGTGGTGTCTTGACCCCGGGAGTGGATCCGAACTCCTCTCAGTTGTCGGAAACAGAAATCAAGGCGGCGGTTACAGAAGCTCATAAAGTCGGTAAAAAAACCGCCCCCCATGCCCAAGGGATTTATGGAATCAAAAATGCGATACGGGCCGGTATTGATTCTGTGGAACACGGGGTGTATTTAGACGATGAAGCCGCGGATATGATGGTTGAACAGGGAACTTTCCTTGTCCCGACTTTTTCCGCAATTTATAACATTATCAAATACGGAGAGAAACACGGTATTCCTAAATTTGCTGTAGATAAAGCAAAGGCAATTAAGGATGTTCATTTCGAAAGCTTCCAAAAGGCTCGGAAAAAAGGAGTCAAAATTGCCATGGGCACCGATGCAGGCACCCCTTTTAATCGTCATGGCGATAATCTTTTTGAGTTGAAATTGATGGTAGATATGGGTATGACATCCATCGAAGCCATCCAATCCTCTACCTACGAAAGTGCCAAACTACTGGGGATTGATGATTTCCATGGCAGTCTGGAAGTAGGTAAAAAAGCGGATTTTCTATTAGTAAAAAATAATCCTCTAACCGATATACAAAACCTTCTTGCCTTTGAAGGGATTTACCAGGCAGGACGCAAAATAGATTAAACGGTGGAAATCCTTTTAAACTTTTGTAAAATGTTACACCGGTTCACAATCAAAATTCCTTTCCAAATCCTATTCCCTATGGCAAAGGCTTCCGGATATTGCCCCCAGTCCCATGTAATATCCCAAACGCCTTCATTATTTAAAGAAGCAGCGTAAAAAGTCAGGTTCTTTTCCACAAGATCTTCTATTCCTGCAAACTGAATATTTTTCATATATTCAGGGTCATCAATAAAATCCAGGGGTAAGGGCGTGTAGTCTTTACCCCAATTTTCATAGTCTCGATCCATTGAATTTTCAATAAGTTTCCAGACTTTTTTTGTCATGGATTC
>PWEO01000132.1 GCA_003553525.1 Clostridiaceae bacterium | reverse complement strand
GCCAAGGCACTTCCCGATGATACGGTAATTCTAACCGCAGGCTGTGCGAAGTACCGGTACAATAAATTAGATCTCGGAGATATTGGCGGGATTCCAAGAGTGTTAGATGCAGGGCAGTGTAATGATTCATATTCCCTTGCGGTAATTGCTCTAAAGCTTAAAGAAGTATTTGAACTGGAAGATGTCAACGAACTTCCGATTTCCTATAATATTGCTTGGTATGAACAAAAGGCGGTTATTGTGCTTTTAGCGTTGTTATCCCTAGGCATTCAGAATATCAAGCTAGGACCAACCTTGCCGGCATTCTTGTCACCTAACGTTGCCAATGTATTGGTGGAGAAGTTCGGAATCAACGGTATTCAAACCGTAGAAGAAGATATGGAGCAGTTTTTAGGATAATTTAGCGTCCATTAAACGTAAAAAAAGTCTAAGTAATGAAAGATCTTGTAAGAGAGCCCATGAGTTTATAATCTCATAGGCTCTTTTTAAGGACCATAGGAAGTTTCTGCGAAGCCATGAGATTTTTGGGTATCAGTACAAAAATTAAGAATGTTAAAGGGGGAGGGCATATGAACATTATTGAAACTCATGATCTTACTAAATACTACGGAAAATCCAAAGGGATTGAAGATGTAAATATTACTGTAAAACAGGGTGAGATTTACGGATTCATAGGTCCTAACGGTGCGGGAAAATCCACAACCATTCGAACTCTCCTTGGGCTGATTTTTCCCACAAGAGGAAGTGCAAAAATTTTTGGTAAAGACTGTATTGAAAAAGGTCACGAAGTTCGAAGATCTATCGGATATCTTCCTTCCGAAATCTTTTATTATGATAGAATGAAAGTCCGGGATTTATTAAACTACTCAGCAAGCTTCTTTGAAGGAGATTATACCAATCGGATCAATGAGCTTTCAGAGGCTATGGAACTGGATTTAAATCGAAAAATTGAAGATTTATCCTACGGTAATAAGAAAAAAGTAGGCATTGTTCAAGGGCTGCTTCATAAACCCAAACTCATCATGCTTGATGAACCTACGGGCGGGCTGGATCCCTTAATGCAAAAGCAATTTTTCAACCTGATCCGGGAGGAAAATAGGCAAGGGGCTACGATATTTTTCTCTTCCCATATTTTATCGGAGGTACAACAGCTTTGTCATCGGGTGGCGATCATCAAAGATGGATCTATCATACAGGTGGAGGACATTACCACTTTACAGAAAAATAACTACAAGAAAATAATGATCAAAGGTGAAAATCTGTCAAAGAGGCCTTTTGATTTGAAAGGGATAACAAATTTAACACTGGATAATAATACGTTGAAGTTTTTCTTTAAAGGGGACATTAATCAGGTAAAGGAAAAACTGCAACCCTATAAAATAGAAGACTTACTAATTGAGGACCCCACACTGGAAGAGATATTTATGCATTATTACGAATAAAGGGAGGATTTAAGGTGAATATATACAAGTTTGAATTTAAAACCTACTGGAAGTCCTTTACTCTTTGGTCCTTGGGAATTATAGCGCTGCAAATTATTATGATGATATTTTATCCGACCATGGCACGGGACGCCCAAATGATGGATTTAATTATGGAAAATTATCCGGAGGAGCTTTTGCAGGCCATGGGACTTGGAGAGCATGTTTCTTTAGCTACGGTGTTGGGTTACTATACCTTTGTTTTTGTATTCGTTCAACTTTTAATTGGGGTACAGAGTGCTTATTATGGCTGTCATTTTCTTTCCATAGAGGAACGGGAACATACTGCGGATTTTTTATTTGCCAAACCGGTTACTAGACGTCGCATATTAATAGAGAAGTATTTGGCCGCTTTCACCATATTACTGTTAACGAGTCTGGTAGTTACGGCAAGTACATTTATTTCTATAGAGCTTTTTAGTGACGGCAGGGAGTATGAAATAGGACCCTTAATACTATTGTTATTTACGGTCCCGATTTTTCAATTGTTTTTCTTCAGCATCGGGATGCTGGTCACTGTGGGAACAAAAAGAATTCGAAGTGTTATCAGTTACGCTCTGGGCTTTGGTTTTGGTCTTTATGTACTGAATGCTTTTCGAAGCATTGTGGGGGGAGAATTTCTAGGATTTTTCACTCCCTATTATCACTTTGAACCATCTTATATATTAATGGAAGGGTCCATTCCTGTGGGTCGGGCAATTATTAGCATCAGTATGATATTGCTAGCCCATGGAATAACGTATTTTGCATACTTAAAAAGAAATATTCGAGCTCAGTAAGGAGGCGCAGCGTGTATGAACATTTTTATTCGAGAAATGAGAGATCATAGGAAAGGCTTTATTATCTGGTCTGTGGTCATCCTGGTGTTTATGGTGATGGCGTTTGTAGAGTTCGAAGCATACTACGATAATCCTGAAATGGCGGAAATACTGGACAACATGCCCAGAGGGATGCTAGAAGCCTTTGGTATGTATGGAGCTAATCTTACTACCATTAATGGATATATGTCCATTGTTGCCTTGTATTTATACATTATGCTGGGGATTTTTGCGGTGCTTTTAGGGAACAATATTATCGGTAAAGAAGAGAGAGATAAAACCGGGGAATTTTTAATGAGCATGCCGATCAAACGGTATCGGATTCTAATAAGTAAAGTGGCTGCAGCAGTTGCAAACTGTTTTTTCTTAACTCTTGTAGCGGGGGCAGGGATTGCCATTTCTGTTAATCGGTACAATCCTGACTGGGAAAATGTTAAATACATTCTTCAACTTCTTCTGGCTACTTTTTTGATACAAATGATCTTTCTAAGCCTAGGGCTGCTTATTGCGGCCTCTGCGAAAGCCTTTAAAAAATCCAGCGCCATATCCGTGACACTGGTAATTGTAACCTATATCATATCTGTGATCCAATCCTTAAGTGACTCTGTGGAATTTTTGAAATATTTTACACCCTTTAAATATTATCAGGCCTCAGAAATACTGAAAAATGATGGATTTCAGGGGATATATCTGGTCTTGACTCTCCTTATAGTTTTTTTAGCTTTATTCGGCGTATTCTTTGTATATCCCCGACGAGATATGAAACTATAGATAGTGATTTTAATCCATATTTTTGCTTGTATTTTGATTCTTCTTGACTTGGTATTTTTTGTAAAAATATACTCCGATCTGGATTATCACACCGAGGACGATTCCGATGGTCGGCCAAATCAGCAAAGCTAAAATACCGATGATTTCCCCCCAGCCTTCAAGACCTTGCCAAAATGCCCGATACATTTCAATAAAGCCTATCAGCAGACCGGTCATAAAGAAAAACAACACAATTGTCAACTGATAGCCGCTCAGTAAAATATAGATAAAACCCGCTAAAACAGAAAATACAACATAGACCGCCAGGTTTTGTAGGTGCAGGGAAACACCCAGCAAGATTCCAACCCCGATCACTAACAGTAAAAAAGATATTAGGGATAAACCAATGCCTCGGAGCAGTTGATTCTTTTCAATATTAAAAGTCATATTAAACCTCCTTGATCATAACAGAATAGAATTCTGTCCAAAGTAGTAAAAAGTATTAACGATACCAGTATAATCAAGAATCCTTTATTGTGCAATAGTGGATTTTAGAAAGAAAATTTTAACTAAAAGCTTGACGAATCCTTCCTATGAATATTATGATTTAATTATGTAGAGCTATAACGTTCGTTCTAATTTTAAAAAGAAAGGACAGAGTTGAATGTTAAAAAAAATTATGGGAATTACGATGGTATTAATACTGATGGGGATGGGTATATTAGTAGGCTGTGATAGTCTACAACCGGAGGGTCGGTGGAAAACCTATGAAAATCGTTTTATTCAAATGGAATATCCTGCTGAATGGACCCTCGAGGAAGCTGATCGTGAATTAATGCAAGCCGTACGTTTTGTAGATGAGGGGGAAGAATTTGTTTTTGAAATGAGTATTTCTCCTATAGAAAACTGGCTGGAAGAAGAGGAAAAATTGGAAATGATGGAAGCCTTAGCTATTGAACAATCAGAACAAGAGGGTTTTGAAATTATTGAAAATAAAGAGATAGAGATCGACGGCTATCCAGGAATCAAGATTGTGGACCAACAGGAAAACAGAGGCACTCGACAAACCGTCGCTACGGTTTTTTACTACCATCAACTGGCGATTAATTTTGCAGGAACCGATGAAGCATACAGTGAACAAGAAGAGGTCATAAATCGGATGATTGACTCTATTGAAGTGATCCTGGATTAAGATAAAAGGTCCTTAATTACCATCATTTTGTAATTGAGGATCTTTTTATTATAAATGAAGTTCTCTGATTTTTTGTCAAAATTCACAAAAGTGAAGGCAGATCAGTTATAATAGTAGTATATTCGCATAAGGAGGTTCAGCAAAATGCGCGAGAAAGAGTCAGACCTATTAGAAGGAATTATTGATGCTATTCCCGACCCCATTGTTGTAAAAAACCTGGAATTCAAAATTCTTCGATGCAATCCTGCGGGCTATACGCTTCTTGGAGAAATTCAAAAGATCCAAAGAAATAATAGAGAAAAAATCTTCAATGATGAAGTTTCGGAAAAAGCGGTTAAAACTGAAAAAATGCAAAAAACACTAAAACCTGTTAAAGTGCAAGATTCCTATTATCAAAAGGTGGCAACCCCGATATTAAGCAGTGACGGAGAAGTTACCCATATCGTGGAACAGTATAAAAATATTACGGAAGTCATAGAAAAGCAAAAGGAACTGGACGTTTATTTTTCTTCCAGTTTAGATCTTTTATGTATTGCCAATATGGAAGGTCGATTTTTACGACTCAATCCTGAGTGGGAAAAAGTATTAGGGTATACCACAGAAGAACTGAAAGATCAGGATATATTAGACTTTTTACATAGGGAAGATATTCTTTTGACTTATGAGGCAATTAAAGAATTAGGAAATGATCAGGAAGTTAAAGGGTTTGTTAACCGATACCGACGTAAGGACGGTACTTATCGATGGTTAGAGTGGCGAGCAAAGCCTGTTAATAGAAAAATATATGCGGTAGCTCGGGATATTACAGAGCAGGAGGAAGGCAAACGAAAGTTGGAAGTCAGCGAAGAAAAGTACAAAACTCTAGTGGAGCAGTCTACAGAGATGCTCTATCTTCATGATTTAAAGGGGAACATCCTGGATGTAAACAAAACCACCTGTAATGAAATGGGATATAAAAGAGAGGAACTTCTGACATTAAATATTTTAGATCTTCATCCTTATAAAGGGGATCCGAAGTATTTTGAGCATATGTGGGAGAATTGGTCTAAAAACCAAATTATTGAATTTACAACAGAGCATAAAACACAAAAAAAGAAAATAATGGATGTTGAAATTCGTGCTAGAAAAATAAGTTTTGGTGGAAAAGAATATATAATGGCTTTGGCTCGCGACGTAACTGAAACAAGAAAAATTCAAGACACCCTAATTCAAGCGAAAAGAAAAGCAGAATCCGCAAACATTGCAAAAACAAGATTTTTAGCCAACATGAGCCATGAGATCCGAACACCTATGAATGGGATCCAAGGATTTTTGCAACTACTGGAAGATACTCCATTGGATGAAGAACAAAGAGATTATTTAGGGCATATAGAAAATTCCAGTACAAATTTACTAAGTATTATAAATGATATTTTAGACTTATCAAAAATTGAATCCGGAGAAGTCTATTTCGATCGGCATCCCATTAACTTAAAAGAAACCATAGAGAATATTGCAATTCCCTTCGAGTATCGAGCCATAAGTAAAGGTTTAGGATACGAAGTAAATATAACAAAGGAACTTTCTCAAGAGGTATATGGAGATACTACTAAGTTGATGCAAATTGCAACAAATTTAATTACGAATGCCATTAAGTTTACTGCGGAAGGGAAAGTTTTTGTTAAAGCAAAAATTGAAGAAGAGGATGAAACTCATTTGACGTTGTTATTTTCCGTGAAGGACTCGGGGATCGGACTGAGAAAATCAGAAATAGGAAAAGTTTTTTTGCCTTTTAATCAAGCGGATGATACCAATACCCGGAAATATGGAGGCACGGGATTAGGCCTTGCCATAGTAAAAGAGCTACTTGATGTTATGGGAGGGAATATATCTATAGAGAGTACTTACGGTTTAGGAAGTACTTTTAGCCTTAGGGTACCCTTGGAGAAAGTTCCTTTTAAAGAATTGGAAAAAAGATAGATCTAATAACTGATAGTGCACTAAAATAAAATGAAGAGGTGATTTGATGAATTTTGTAGAACTTGAGAAAAAAGCAAGAGAAAATTTGAAAGGCTATTGCCGTGTATGTCCGGAATGTGATGGGTATGCCTGTGCCGGAGAAGTTCCCGGTATGGGTGGCAGCGGAACCGCATCGGCATTTAAGAACAACGTAAAAGATTTAAAATCGGTACGTCTTAAACTAAAAACCATTCATGATGGCAAACATCCCAAAATGGGTTTTGATTTTTTCGGTAACAAACTCAGTTTTCCTATACTGACGGCTCCTGTAACCGGTAGTGTATTCAATATGGGCGGGGCCCTAAGCGAAGAAGAGTATATTCAAAGTGCAGTTAAGGGAAGCGCGAATGCGGGAACCATGGCAATGATCGGAGACTCTGCAGACCTGACTATGTATCAAGAGGGTTTAAAGGCACTTAGTAAGATAAATGGCCAAGGGGCAGCGATCATTAAGCCTAGAGATAATAAAGATATCATTGAAAATATTAAAGATGCTGAGAAAATTGAGGCGATTGCTGTCGGTTTGGATATTGACGGGGCCGGGCTCATTACCATGGCTTTAAAAGGACAGCCGGTAGGCCCGAAGACCGTAGAAGAGTTAAAAGAGGTCGTTAAGTCTACGAAACTACCGGTCATACTAAAAGGGGTTATGACTCCCGAGGAAGCTGAACTTGCAGTTGAAATTGGGGCGAAGGCCATTGTGGTTTCCAATCACGGAGG
>PWEO01000186.1 GCA_003553525.1 Clostridiaceae bacterium | reverse complement strand
TTGGGTAGGAAAAACATCGCGTGCGGTGACGGTTCTGTTTTGAGCAGATCAGCGGTTCCTAAAGTTCACTTCCAAACGTCGATCCACCTTGTATTCGAACTCTACGGAAACTTCATCCTCTGCCGGTACCAAAACCCTATACTCTATTTGAGTGGCGGATACTTTTACATACTCGTGAGAAGTGTTTTCCATTTCCCATACGCCCTCGCGGTAATGCTCAAATCGAACTTCCGCTTTCGTCTCCTTATGGTTCCGTATGATGCACCGGTATTTATAATACTCCACGCCGCCCATTTTTTTATGATCAATTTTATGGTAATCAAAGGCAATGTCAAAGGCTTTCCCGATGGATAAGGTAATTGCTTCGTTTTTCGGTGTGTGTTCAATGCGGTCCTCTCCGATAAATTCCAAGGATCCGTCGGCGTCATCCTCTTTGTATAGCTTGATTTTTCCCTGAGGCATGGCAATCCCCAGTCCCTGTTCCTTTCGGTTTTGAAACTCCACAATAATATCCGCTTTTTCTTCATAAAGACCCAGTTTATAATACTGCTGATAAGGAATTTCCCTTCCCGTTAAGATGCAAATCTGTTTCGACTGGTTATCTTTCAGCGTTGTTTCCTGTCCCAGGGTGTACATATGATAATCAAAGAAAGCTTTGACTTCCGGTTCATAGCCCGCACTGGAGTCAGCTACCATGTACGGCCTTTCAAGCAGCATTTCCTCTTCTATTCGGTGAACTTCCCCGGCAATTAACTTGATTTTTGCATTTTCAAAGGTCATACCGCTTCTGTTTTCGATCTCTGCCCATCCCATGATATTTAAGGCTTCCTCGTTCAGCTCCACGACGTAATTGGCATGCCAGTTAAAGCCTTTGCTAAGATAGGACACCTGCACATGATCCCCGGGTTTTCCATCGGTTTTCCAGACCAAAGCCGGTTTTACAATCAGTCCCGAGGGCAGTGAAGGTAATACAAGCTCTTCTTCCGTATCCATGTAGATTTCTTTTGTGGTGTCATCTTCCAGTACAGTTTTGCCGTCACTTCCTGCGGAGAGCAGACGGCAACTCCTTTTTTCACCGGTTTTTCGGTCCTTTAGATAGACTTTTTTGTCCACATATTTTTGCAACAGTTTATACCGATCCACCAGATCAAAATCGTAGTTGAATTCCAAAACATTAATCCCCGCTACAATTAAAGAATCGGTTTCAATCAGCTGGGCCACGTCGGCAAAAATCAGTTCCCCCTCATCCTCTTTCAAATCAATCCTTCTTTTCTCTTTTACTGCACCAAAACCTCCATTATAAATGGTTAGGGCAATTTCTTTCGTATCTTGATTGGTAGACATTTTTCTCATAATCTGACCCCTTTCTTTTATTAAACAGCCTCTTTGTATGAGTCCCCTCGCCAGGCCCTTTCAGTGAGTCTACACTCTGAGCTTCTTCGTTTAGAATTTGAAATACTGCTTCTGATAATGTTAGAATGTAAATAAGTTCTATAGCTATCAGCATTATTCCGTTCGAAGCCTGTTCTTTTATCTGGCGACATTTATGTAATTTATACAATATCTACAAAAATTAAGGAGGGAACGATCAATATGAACCGATCTGCAAGAATTGCCTTAGGTGTTGGAATTATAGGAGTCCTTTTATTAATCTATTTAGGTGTTGCCGCGATTATTGTTTCCGGCGAAGGAATCAGCCGCGCCAATCTTCTAATTGGCACCCGTAGTCCCGCCGATATTATGGGTCTGGTCAATATTGTGTTTGTCGGTAATCTTATTGTCTGGGGAACCTGGATATATTATTTTACGGAAGGCCGTAAGTAATACAGCTGTTAAGAGTGGAAATCTCTGAACAAAGAGAGATTTCCATTTTCTTACTTTTTGATCCCCTCTTCATGAGTATAGAGACACCTGGTCCTGTTTGTCGGAAACGACAATTTGTTCAAGGTGCCTCCCGCCGGGACGGTTCTGATGCTAAATTTTCAAAGGATAACAGGATTTCATTGCATCATCTAGTCACTTAATTTTGATAGTCACTTAATTTTGAACAATGGAGCTCTAGATTAAAACTTTTACCAAAGGGAAAGGTCTCCCGGCACACCTTCTTCATTCTACAGCTTAGTCATCAAAATCCAGGATCTCTCCGGTGTACGCATCAATCTTAACATCATATTCGTTTCCGTCGTATTTGATCTCCATTTCGTATTCGCCGTCATCCATATCGTACTCAAATTCTATTACCACGCCGCCGCCGATACGTTCTTTGGCAATTTCAACGGCTCGGTCCATACCGATGACAACTTCTTCATCTTCTCCCTCCCGGTAGTCATCATCTTCATCCCGTTCAAATTCGATAATGTCTCCGGTATAAGCGTCCATTGTAATTTCATACTCATATCCCTCATATTTGATCTCCATTTCATAGATTCCGTCATCCCGGTCATATTCAAATTCCATCACGGTACCGCCGCCAATTTCCTCTAAGGCCAGTTCCGATGCCATGGCTTCTCCGATGACCTCTTCCTGATCATGGGAAGGGTCCCGTTCACCATTCCGGTCATCCCCGGGCTCGGGATCGATTTCCAGGATTTCACCGGTATAAGCATTCATTTCGATGTCATAGTCCGTGTCATGATATCTGATTTCCATTTTATATTCGCCGTCCTCCAGGTTGTATTCCAGTTCCATTACCTGACCGCCGCCGATTTCTTCTTCAGCGATTTCAACGGCCTGTATCCAGCCGATCAGGTGCTCCTGTTCCGCTAAATACTCCTCCGCCTGATCATCGGCTTCCCGCTCCATCTCCAGAATTTCAGCGGTGTAAGCGTTCATCTCGATTTCGTATCTATAACCGTTGTATAGGATCTCGACTTCGTATTCCTCGTCCTGATCATATTCAAAGCTGACAACCATACCGCCTCCTACGGCTTCAAGGGCTGCATTAATGGCAAAGTCCCATCCTCTAACAATGTCCAGCTCGTCCCGGGGCATATAATCGTCCCGGGGCTCGGAGGATTCCTGTTCATCATCCCCCGTGTCACTGCCGATGATTCTGGCAAAAAGCTCGTTCGGTGAGAGATTCATCTCTCCGGCTAGTCTTAACAGATCTCCAAGACTGATTTCGTCAAATTCCTCCGGAGTTAAGGTTTCATCCTCTTCCATCAGTTTTCGGATCAGTGCCTGCTTTCCCGGAGATACCTCCTCAAGGATTTCCTGCTGATTTTCCCGGTCTTCGGACTCCAAATCCGTTACCCCCTGATTCAGAATACGATACTCCAACTCTCTGTTTTGCAGAAAAGCGGCAATGGCCTCGTTTACCTTCTCAAGATATTTGGAGTCCAGCTCCTCGCTGTCTACGGTGATCATGACAATATTATCCCGGCCTCCGCTGATATGACCGGTTAAAATCATTCGGTCCACCAGATCGTTAATCACAACTTCCAGGTTTCTTCCCGGTGGTTCATAACCTTCCAGAAACTGCCCTCCGTCGCTGTTTAAGGCTTCTATATCAATTACCTGCCCCATGCGGTTCGTGGTAATCCTAAGGCTCGGGTTTACGTCCAGGGTAAACTGATGTGCCGGCCACTGAAACAGTGCTACAAGTATTACCGCAAGCAGGACTAATCCCCCACCTCCGGCAATAAGCCATTTTTTCCTGTTTCGCTTTAACATTTCCAACCCCTCCCCGGTTTTTATGATGATTTCCTCGATGATTCTTATATTCACTTCAAATTTTATCTCTATTCAATATTTACCCTTTTTGGGGGTGGTTACACGGTTCTCACGCGGAGACAGTTCTTTTGAAAGTTTCTCAAACAATGACATCATTTATTCGGTGCATCAGACAAGTTTAATTTAGATAATAAAGTACAATATGAAAATGTAAGCTATTCAATATTATCCTAGTTAACTGGTTCCATAAACTCATTCAATAATCCTCTATTTTTTGGAAATTGCTTTCTAACCTTCCCTATGTCTTTCTTTTAAAAGATATCAAACACTTTCCGGATAAATCAGAAATCGCTTATAAAAGAACCCTTAAAGACATTGTCCAAAAGGGTTCCTTTACGGCACACTCTTCCCGCACTCTTGTATAAGGGTCTTGCACAAAACCAAAATCTTTGCCCAATCACCCAACTCTTCAAACATGAAATTCAAAAGACTCTTATCAATTTCCAAAATTATTTTACTTTCTTTGCCTACAAACATCTTAAAGCATTTTCCCGCATATTCTTCAATATTGAGTCCCCTGGAATATCCCCAGACTTCGGTTATCGGTTTTGCATCCTCCTTTAAAACTTCCATCCCTTTCATTCGATCCACCCGGTAGTTGGATAAGGAGGTAAAAGGGTCAATATTGATGATGGAATAGTTGCAATTCTTTTTATTTAACATCCCATAAGGGCTTCCCACGTATTCCCTTATTTTCCCCTCTTTTCTTCTAGGGATCAGGGAACCGGTTATATCATAATCATTATAAGTAAAGCGCACTTTCTTTTGCTCCCAACATGCATGTTGAAGTTTATCCACCGTATAGGGCACCTCTTCATTCATGGTTTTCGGCGTACGGCTGATATCCGCTTCTTTTTTCAAAGCATATTCCGTATAATTATTATGAAGCCCGGCCACTTTATCGATCAGACATTGACTATTCTTCTGAGAAAGCGAAAAGCTTCTACAGATAAGATCAGTGATTACTTTTAACTCCCAAACTTCAAACCTCCGGTCCCTTAAATAATATCCCTGCTTATTTTCCCTGGGTCCGGAAACATGGATTTCAAAGTCTTTTAGCTCCTTGGCGTAATCCGTTACGTTCCTTGGGGTGATACTTATTCCCATCCTGTTTTGAAAATGCCTTTTGATTTCTTCATAACTAAGTGGATACTCTTCTTCTGACAACTCCCTTAGAATGCAGTAAAAACAAAAAAGCTTTTTCTTGTTACTCACTTTTCCCATATTTTCCCCCTTTAGCTTATTCTATTCCTCTTGATTTTCAAAAGAAGAATAGTAAAATATCCCTACATATTCGCTAAAGAAGGAAGAAATTCCTGCAAAGCAAAGATACTTTCTCCTGTAAGAGGTGGATTGAAGAAAATAAACCTTTTCCATGAAAAAATGAAAAAGGTTAAGTCACCGCCAATAGGGTATGTATCTAAAGAAATGTAGTATTTTCAAAAATAGTCTAGAGATTATCTGAAAGGTGGAAAAACCATGATTTGGACAGTTGTAGTTGTTCTAATAGTTTTATGGTTACTGGGCTTTACGCTGGAAATTGGCGGAGGTCTAATTCACCTGCTAATTGTGATTGCTCTTATCGTATTTATATTTAATATGATAAGCGGTCGAAGACGCTAAATTTCCAGTTTCCTAAAAAAGGTCGCCATTAAATGGGGACCCTTTTTTATCAGTACATAGTATTTGGATTCGCCGACGTTTTAGGAATCTGCTGAATCGAATCCCAGTGTTCACAAATTTTTCCTTATCATCAAACCGGAAAAAGTCCATTGTGACGTATTCCTCATTTTCCGGCCAAACCTGATGCGTATGAAGGGCCACTAAGTCTTCTTCTGCAATACACCGTAGGAACTCGATCTCTTTTATTGGATATTGCTGCTGCATTTTTTCGAAATACGCGATAAACCCTTCCCTTCCATCAGTTACCTTTGGATTGTGCTGGATGTATTTTTCCGCTACGTATTTCTCCACTGCCTCCCTTGGATTTCCTTCAAAAGCAGTCCTGTAAAACGCGATGGCATTTTCCTTATGATTATCCAAAGCCTTATTCGTAGTTTCCATGTCGACCCACTTCCTTTAAACTTAAATGATGATTTATCTGAATTATCCTTATATTCATATTATAGTATTTTCTATGAATTGTAAACGGACATTAATATCCGGTACCGAAAATATGCCGAACATTAGAAAGAGACTTCCGGATTTAATATTTTTCTTTTCATAGCTCACGCAGGAACGGTTCTGTTGTGAGATTTTCAAATAATAACAGCATTTCTTTGGTTCATCCAGCAACATAATTCTAAATACTGAACGCTGAATTGAGACTTCTAATAAATGATGGAAAACCATTTATCGAACTTTCTCCAAATATGATTATCGGTTTATCTCCTAGTATATTCAAAACTCAACATCTACAATCCTGTTAGTAATTTTTTAAAAATATAGCACCTAACCGTACCCTTATTGTATGCCTTGAAGGGGTCACTCCAAACCGTCCCATTGTGAGCTGCGCATCTGTTTATTTTTCCCAAAAATGGGTATTGTAATTACTGTGAGCATCCTTTGATATCCATTTTCTATTTAAATAAAAACATTGGGAGGAGTTATTTTATGAAACCGGAAAATGTTGAACGTATTACCTGTGACACATTAGCAAGTTTGATTGAAAAAGCAACCCCGGTCCAAATTGTAGACATTCGAAATGATAAGGACTATGGCAGCAGCGACAAAAAAATTCCCGGAGCTCAACGTGCAACTTTTGACAACCTCGATGAGGTTATGGAAAAGCTGGATAAAGAAATCGAAGTTGTCACATATTGTACCTGACCGGAGGAAGGCTCCAGCAGCGGTGCTGCTGTAAAAATGCTAGAGGCCGACTTTGAAAAAGTCAGAGCGCTAAAAGGAGGCTTCAAGGCCTGGAAAGATAAAAAATATCCGCTAGTGGACAAATAATGCCTAAATCCTTCTACCCTCGCCCTCCGGCAGTGGTTTTCTCGATCATGGATTCCAGGGTTTTTCGGTTTATCGGCTTGGACAGATATTCATTCATTCCGGCATTAATGCATTTCTCCCGGGTACCGTTAAGGGCATAGGATGTCAAGCCGATAATCGGGGTCTGTCTGTTATTACCGCCTTCCCATTCACGAATCATTTTTGTAGCCGTAAACCCGTCAATCACCGGAAGTTGAACGTCCATAAGGACGATGTCAAAGGAATTTTTCTTGAACTGTTCCACGGCTTTTTTGCCGTCTT
>PWEO01000164.1 GCA_003553525.1 Clostridiaceae bacterium | reverse complement strand
TCCAACACCGCCCAGGCCTCAACCACGGGCCAGAATCTGATTCACCATGCAAGCAAAGGATACACCATCCTGATTTTCGCCCGGGGCCTGAAAAAACACAACAAATGCACGGTCCCCTTTACCTGCCTGGGGCCCGCCGAACGGGTGAGCTATGAAAGTGAACGTCCCATCAAGATGGTCTGGCGGCTCCGCCATCCCATGCCGGTGGAAGTCTTTGAGGAAAACCGAAAAGGCGGGTAGAAAAAAGGCGGAACGAACGGACAGCAGCCAATTCCATATGGATCTTTACGGAAACTACACCCCAGACCTTTACGTTGGCCTGGCCTTCCCCGCCTATCTGCTGGGTCATGAGGTTGATGCGGACTTGTTTCTCATGCTTGCAATCCTGTGGAATACCGACATCCGGGGATTGCTGGAATGGGCGCAGAAAAAACATTGTTTTTATAACAGGCAGGAAACCTGCCTGGAAAAATGCAACTTGTGCAACGACATCCGCAGTTTCCTGGCAACTACCACCTAGGGAACATTTACCGAACCTGCCCCAAATGGCTATTATAATTTAATTTCAGATTAATCGGAGAAACCGATATCTTCATTCGCCATAAGACCAGTCCAAAATTAATACATGCCTATTGACCTTATATTTTTCTTTTACTATGGTATATTTTCTGAGTTTTTATTCCAAGGATTGCTGGCTAATAATTCAAGATCTTCATATACAAGAAAGCAAAATATGACTGGTATTCACGAAATTTACGTCAAAACCCATTTTTCTGCAGCCCACGCTTTGAAGGGCTATCCTGGCGACTGCGCCAGATTGCATGGGCATAATTGGATCATTGAGGTTTATATCCAATGCCAGGAACTCAATGCAATCGGCATAGGTGTCGATTTTAGGGATATCAAACAAACCGTTAAGGAAGTGTTATCGGAATTGGACCATTCTAATTTAAATGAATTGCAGGCATTTAAGGAAGTCAATCCCACCTCGGAAAACATTGCCAAGTACCTCTATAAAGAAATTGGAAAGCGCTTCAGCTCTTCAATGATCAAAGTGTCGAAAGTCAAGGTTTGCGAAACCCCCGGTGCCGGGGCTTTTTACTGGGAAGAATAGATACCATGGAAAAGGAAAAAGCAATTGTCCTGTTAAGCGGTGGATTGGATTCCACAACGGCAATGGCGATTGCAAAATCAAAAGGATTTGAGATTTACTGCATCAGTTTCCGTTATGGCCAGCGTCATTCCATTGAATTGGAAGCATCGAAGAAAGTAGCCCAGGTGCTTGGCGCCGAAGAGCACATAGTGGTCGATATCGATTTGGGAAAAATCGGTGGATCGGCTCTTACGGATGAGATTGATGTCCCTAAAGACCGAAACGAAAAGGAGATGCAGGGCAATATCCCTGTTACCTATGTGCCAGCGCGAAATACGATATTCTTGTCTTATGCACTTGCATGGGCGGAAACCTTCAGCGCATTTGATATATTCATTGGTGTCAATGCTGTCGATTATAGTGGTTATCCGGATTGTCGGCCCGAATTTATAGAAGCTTATGAACGAATGACCAATCTGGCTACAAAAGCTTCTGTTGAAAACGGGAACCCATTCCGCATCCAAACGCCTCTGATTCATTGCACCAAAGCCCAGATTATTAAGAAAGGATATGAACTTGGGGTTGATTACAGCATAACACATAGTTGTTACGATCCTTCGCATGATGGGAAAGCCTGTGGCGCATGCGACAGTTGCAAACTGCGAAAGAAAGGCTTTATGGAATCTGGCATTCCTGATCCCACCGTTTATGCTCAGGACGATTTCTTTTGATTCTAATTATAGTTTGGGGAAACTTTGGTGATAGATGTTCAAAAGCAACCCGGCATGAATAATCTGGATATAGACAAAGTCGGCGTGTCTGACGTCAGTTATCCTATCGAGGTTCTCGACAAAAACAATGTCAAGCAATGTGCCACCGCCACGGTGAATATGTATGTGGACCTTCCCCATCATTATAAGGGAACCCATATGAGTCGCTTTATTGAAATCCTTAACCAGTATCGCGGGGAAATCACCATTCGAAATATGAGTGGCATACTGCAGGAAATCGCCCGGTGCCTGGAGGCTAAATCAGCCCACATGGAGGTGGGATTCAAGTATTTCATTGAAAAGGAAGCGCCTGTTTCAAAGTCTAAAAGCCTTATGGGATATGACTGCCGATTCATCGGGTCCCACACCCAAGACAATGGTGAAGATTTTATATTGGAAGTTAAGGTACCTGTTATGAATCTCTGCCCATGCTCCAAGGAAATCAGCCAAACTGCTGCCCACAATCAACGAAGTGAAGTCTGCGTTCGTGTACGGTTCAAAGATTTCGTCTGGATAGAGGATATTGTTAGCCTTACCGAAAGATCAGCTAGTTGCGAGTTATATGCCGTACTTAAAAGGCCGGATGAAAAATCTGTTTGTGAAAGAGCCTATGAAAACCCTCGCTTCGTAGAGGACATCGTTCGATTAATCGGATATGAGTTGATGGAGGATGATAACATAACTTGGTTTTTTGTAATTTCAAAAAACTTTGAAAGTATACATAGCCATAATGCATACGCTGAAATGGAAAGGGACAAAAGAATCCCTTTGTGAAACAAGGATTTATCAATAATAAAACTACAACAGAAGATGTAAAGTACAAATGGCATTTCACTTATTGGTCACTTGTGTTTCAAGTAAAAGAGCGAAGAGGGTACACTCTATGCTTGATGAATCAATAAAATCCGGGTCAGCTGAAAATGTATTTAATCAATGGAATCAAATAATTCGCAGCAGCCATTTAAAACCTCGAAAAGCAATCGAATTATATAAAGGACCACTGTGGGATTCTTACCGGGATGCCTGGGGATTGATTAACAATAGAGAAAAAGCGGCTCACTTCTGGATTTTATCCGCTGGGTATGGCTTAATCAAAGCAGAAGATAAAATTGTTCCATATGACATAACATTCCAAGAACATAGAAATGGAAACCCTTCCATACTCAGCAAAATAAATAAAGGAATTAATCAAACCAAAAAGGATGTATCTCAGAATTGGTGGGAGTTATTAAACAGTTCGAATGACAAGCATCCTGCCTCAATAAAAAGTCTTGTTGAAAATTCCACGGAAGATGATCTCTTTTTGATAATCCTTGGAAAAGATTACTTGGATGCTGTCTTCAACGACCTTCAAGCCGCTATAAAAATATCCAAGCGCCCTGAACAGATCCTTTTCATATCAAATAATCCCAATGACCCGACTGCTAAATGCTTGCAGGACAACTGGATTTATGCGGACAGTCGATTGAACAATATTACAGGCGCAAATAACACACTTGTAAACGCCAAGATTGCCAAGGAACTTTTATGGAAAATGTATTCCGAATGGGAAGATAAATGGTCAAAGGGGGAGTTTGATGATTACCTAAGGCAATTAAGTTCAAGAACGCAAGTTTGTAAAAGACCCTTGAGAAATCATTGCACAGATTTACAAGTAAAAACTTATATCCGCAGTCAATTAGAGGTTAAAGATATTCCATTCTCAAATTTGCACCGTGAATATCGGAATTCAGGAAATGCTTGCGAATACCAGCGCTTTAAAAATCTTTATCAAGAGGTAAAAGGAGAATTTTCAAATAAAAATTATGGGCGAAGAGATAAATATGCGGTAAATTATGAAAAGAGAAATAGTAGCATGTTTTTCTTTCTACCGGATTGGGATGATCGGGTAGACCCTTTTTTTGACTTTGAAAGAGACATTCCTTCATCCAACCGGGATCCTTATGAGCACGATGCATATCACTATGAACTATACGGACACTTGAATTGCGATGGCATATTAGTCAGTCGCACCGTCCTTGAAGATAGTTTAAAGAAAACACAAAAAGCCAAGGAATTGGGGATCCACCAATATCTAAGACTTCCTTTAAATGTGCCGGTGCTCGGTGATTGCGGTGCTTTTAATTATATAACTGAAGAAATGCCTCCTTATAACACCGAAGAACTTTTATCATATTATGAAGAATTAGGATTTAATTATGGCGTTTCCATCGATCATTTAATTGTGCCTTCTGTTCTCAAATGCAATCGCTACTTTAAAGTGGAAAAATCCGAATGGATAGAAATTACCCTTTCGGAATATTTGGAACTTAAGGCTAATCCAAAAACCCAAGTCATTAGCAATAAAAATGGTCGATACCAATCCAGTTTATTTAATTGCGACAATAGACTGATTTGCAAGGAAACTCAAATTGATGAAAGTGAAAAGCTAAGACGCTATGAACTGACCATTAAAAATGCAAAAGATTTTATCGATGGGCATAAAAAGAAAGGATGTTCCTTCACCCCTATTGGGGCTGTACAGGGTTGGGATCCTGCCAGTTATGCAGAGGCTGTTAGTGTATACCAAAAAATGGGTTATACCTATATTGCAATCGGCGGGTTGGTCAAGTCGACAAACGCTGAAATACTTTCAGTATTAAAAGAAATAGCAAAGGTGAAAAATCCAGAAACAAAGATCCATCTTTTTGGTGTTGCCCGCTTAAATGCTATCAAATCCTTTAGCGCCTTAGGAGTTAGTTCTGTCGATAGTGCAGGAATGCTAAGACAGGCATGGCTAAGCGCTTCAAGCAACTATTATTCCCCTGATCTGAGCCATTATACTGCAATCCGTGTCCCTCCTGCCGATAAAGGAAAGGCATCAAACCGAGCGCTTGAAAGCGGAAAAGTTTCAAAAGAAGAACTGATTGAATTAGAGAACTGTTGTTTGACTGCGTTGCGAGATTTTGATAAAAATGCTATCAGCATTACGCATGTAATGTCCAAAATTGAAACATATGGTCGTTTCATGGGCGGTGATGAAAGCCTATATAAAAAATATTCAAGGACTTTAGAAGATAAACCTTGGAAGAAATGCCCATGCAAGTTATGTAAAGAGATAGGTATCGATATAATTATTTTCAGGAAGAATAACAGAAATCGCAGGAGAGGATTTCACAATACGTGGGTTTTTTTTAATAAATTTAAGGAATTAACAGATATAAGCTAAATTATATTAACAAATATTATTATTTCACTGATAAAGCCAAAAGGAGTTTTATTCCTTTTGGCTTTGATCGTTTTAGGACGTGTTCTAAATAGCGAACAGTTTGAATTTAAAATGAAATTAAACGTTAAGTTGAAATTAATACGAAAACATTTGGGATATACGCAGGACCAAATTGCCGGGAAACTGGGCTTAACCTCAAAAGCCCGAAGGGGACGAATATCAGAGTGGGAATCTGGAAAAAGCGAACCAAAAAGACAACAACTTATCAAATATTCTGAGATTGGCAGTGTTGAAATTCAAAAATTAATCGATGACAAAGAAGACATTGTCCTTAAATAAGTGAGTATTTATGAACAATAAACTTATCAAGAATACTTTGGTTAATGTCAACAAAATGGGGGTGTCATATTTAGCTGAAATAATAGAACCAGAAGGCAAAAATGCTTTTCTTAGCATATCAGGTAGTAAGAAAGGTTCTCGGTATTGCGGGGGAGGTTTAGCGATTTCTGACCTCTGGGAATTAAACCTTCTTTTTTTATTAATTGGGAAAATATCTGCCCTAATTATATCCAGTGATGCTCGAGAGCGCAAGGTAGCGTATTTCAATTCCCGCTCTCGGTTCTTTGCAGGTGAGACAAAGTGTTTTAACGGAAAATGGTTCTACCGTTTAAAGGTTTACTCAACTTACTTCAAGGATAAGGAAACTGGAGAAATATCCTACTTTAAAGGCCACCAAATACGACCCGCCGGACGTGGTTTCTTCATCCAGGAATTCGATTTCCCGATCAGCTACAAAGGTATCAATGCGGCGAATGAGTTCGCAAGAAGCCTGAAAGAATCAGTTGAAACTTTTCTTTTGGAACTCGTTGGAGAGTTAGACGGTAACGTCCTTGATCTCATCCAAAAAGGGCAGGTTCTAATTGGTGGAGAACTGCCTTGGTTTAATTCCAACGGCGGTGGAGAGGTTGTAACGTTGCCAAAACCGCTCTTTGTGACCCTCTGCGATCATCTGCGCAGGCAACCCCTGACCCCTGATGCCTTCGCTTCCCGCTTGGGCCTCACCCTCGCTGCAGGAAGCGGGCAACTGAATCCCACCTCGCGATATGATCCTAGGTTCTTGGAACGCGGTCTACTCATCGATCGAGTGCGCAGAGGTTTTAATTCCCTGCACTACTTAATAACTGAGGTGCCGCGGGAAGCTTTCGTGGAGTCACCAGACCTTAGTCATCTGTTTCATAGTTCTCCGCCGAGTGAGTGGCATAGTTGGATAAAGACCACGTTCTCTAACGATGAATACTCAAACGGCAGGAGACTGAGCCTACATATCGCCGAGTTCGAACTGGAAGCATTTGAAGGGGGAGTACGATGGGGGATTGCCCCCGAACTGGAGCAACTCCGGACTTTGGCAATAAGGCTGTTCGATCTGAAACGCCACTTCCATGGCGATGATGAGATGACCTTAGTGGTCGCCGAACTCATAAATCGTTTCATCTCTATAAAAAGGCACTTAGGCGATGTCTGATTTTGTGTGGACAGAAAAATTTACGGAGTATGCTCTTAGAAATTTAGAGCCTGCAACTTGGGCCGTTATCAACCCGGGAGATATGCTGCGCACGATTGAGTATTTCCAACGAAATGGTGGGTCAATATCAAGAGAGGATAGCGACGCTTTAGGAGATACTCTTGGCCCTAAGCACAAGGATTTTCGAGATTCATTAAAACATCTGCGACTTATAAGAAAAGATAAGGACAGAGACAATTTTGAGCTAACGATTGAACATGACCCCGAGGACCACCCCGGTTTTTTCACCGGTCAAAGATTAGGTGAAGTGATAAAAGATAATAAACTCGCAAGTACTCAGGCAAAATATATTCTGGGTCACAACTTTGTTTTACACGCAAGAGAAGCTTTGTGTTTTTGCAGCAAACTTATGCCCCCTGGACTCCCAAAAGAATATTTAAAAGAGGAACTCCTTGATCACTATGTTTTTAATCAAAAACTAAATGCATTCAAGTTTGATAATCTAATTAAAAATTTGAAGGGTTTTGGGATCATCAAGGAAGGAGATTTCGGACTAGTGATCGACCATGCTCCTCCGGCCTTAACTGTTTATCAAATTGCCTTGTCATATTTCTACCTTTCTGACGCGAAGGTGGGCCATAAAGTTGATGCTAAAAGTTTATTAAGGGAAATTGAAAATATAATCCCTCAACGCGATGAAAATTATTCGGCGTTGGGATTCGATAGGTTTCCAATTGAAAACTGGGGCAAGCACCAAGCATGGATGAGGCCTGAGTCTTTCTCGAAAATGCTTGAAATTGGACTTGTTGAGCCAGAGATTGTTTTCAGAATTCTTCGAAGGATTTCAAGCGACAATAATAATCCCTCCAGCGAATCTGCTTATTCTGCTGCTAAACGCCTTAATATCGAGCTTTGGAATCAGGCAAAGAAATTTAAGGGCGAACCGATTGGCATTGATGAAATATCAGGCTTACCGAAACCCACGGGGCAACTGAATCTAAAATTGGAAACGTAAAATGCATTTAAACGATTTGTTTGATAGGAATCCGTTTGAGAGCCTTGCAGTAGCAAGTTCGTCAACCGCGACTTTTCCCTTGCGAGGCCACGAAGACCAACTGGATCAAAGAGTGGAAGACGTTTTCGAAGCCATTGACCATCCTGACTACCCAGCGACCGCTCAGCACACCATCGTATTCGGCGAGTGGGGCCACGGTAAAACCCATGTGCTAAGGACGTTTGAGCACAAAATAAACAGTGAACGTTCCTTAAAGGCACGTGCTGTCTTCTTTGAACCAGCTGATTCAAATCCCAACGATGTTTTTACCGCGCTCTGTGAAAAAATTGGAATCACAGCATCGGATCCCAGCGCATTTATAACAGCCGCCAGTAACAAATACCAGGAGAACTTATTTCTCCTTATTGACGAAACTCAGTCCATAGTGGGTGAAGAGCTTTCTGAAGATCTTGAAGAAAACTTAGAAGGGTACTGGCAACTCCTTCAACAGTTGCAAAAGGAGGCTAGTAACCAGCTATACGGCTTGCATATTTTTCACGGATTGTCAGCAAACAGCGCCCGCGCTATAAATAAAATTGGACAGATACCAACTATCAGAGAGTTCCAGAAGTATATCTTTACCCTACAATCTCTTCGTGAAGAGGAGCAGTGGGAGATGCTTTGCGACCATCTTAAAAAGGGTGCGAAGGATCAAGAATTCCAACCTGAGACTATAATTGATAGGGGGGTAAATCAATGCCTTCACGAACTTACAGGCGGTAACCCCCGGTATTCTTTGTCATTAATGGGCAGGATATTCAATTCGGCTAAAGCTCAAGAAGTCGAAAAAATTGATGGCGCAATATGCTATCAGACCCTACAACTGACACCGCGTCTCGATACCTCGAGCAGTTATTATTTCGATAAAAACAGGATCAATCAGGTTTTAAATCAACTCAAGGAAGGCCAGGTGTCCGAGAGAAAAATAGCTGAATTACTCGAACACAAAATGAGTACCCTTTTGGGTGAATGGAAGGGAATCAAACAATCCGAATTGGAAAAATTTGGCCTCACTACAGCCACTATTCGAACGGAATGTGGTTCTCTGCAACCGGCGATGACAATATTCGAACAACCCGCTGATCGCGATGAATTCCGGTTGTGCTACGATTTTCTAAACGAAATCGGAGTCATCATCCAGAGAACCCTTAGCGAGAGCGAGGACAAAGCATTGCTCCTCAAACTCCAGTTGGAACCTGAGGAGCAGATCTCTTCCATGATGATTGGGTTGCAAAGGATAATGTCATTCAATTCTCACCCAGGAACCCCCATAAGGGGTTTTTTTGCTGGATACCCTAACATTCTATATCAAACGTCGGTTTCACAAGGTGTTCCGGTTCAGGTCGCTCTCAATGTCTTTAAAGGCAAAGAGGTGCCAATAGAACTTTATAGTAAAATAATTGAACTGATTGAAAGCGAAAAGTTTATGGTAGTCTTGATGATCGAAGATGCGGATACCCCTCATGATTTATCGGGCAGCACATGGGAAAAGTTCAAGGACTCCTATTCAGGCCCAATAGAATTAGAGAGTCGTTTCCTTTTCATCAATGGCACCGATCCGGAGGGCAAGAAATTTGATGAAGGTTTTTTTGTTCGCTTAGCCACAAGCAACATTGAAGAGGAGGAAGCTCGGGATTGGTATAACCGTCTTCAGATAGATAAACATTTAGCTCAAATCAAGAAAGATTGTATCTATTGTCCAGCAGAAAATGAGCGTGTTTTAATTGATGACTTAACGAAACAAGGCCGAAGTTATAAAATTGGAGAAATAAAGGCAAGGAATGACAATTACCATTGGGTAAATAGTGCGAGATTAGTGAAATTGGGATTGTACATCGATAAAGTTGGAAACGCCTATAAAGTTCCATCTATCGAACAAATCCCACCTGTAAAATATATTCTTCGCAAACTTCAAACATCCCCGGACGGCATCAAACGTGATAAAATAGATAAGTTATTAGCTTCTAAATTTATTCGAACAGGAGATGCACAATCCATAAAAGCCCATACCGACTGGTTACTCGCATTACTTGAAGGCCAAAGTAAGGTAAAGTCAGAAGGTGAGGTATACCACTATAAGGATCTATATCGTGAACTGCAGGTTCTCAAAGACGAATACGAAGCCACTAAAACTTTCCTTGAAAAAAAAATATCAAAATACAAGGCAGCAGGAATCGATATTGCCAGACTTGGGCAATTATCTGAGTCCAAAGACCAGGTTGTTAACAGAATTAATTATGTTGGCCACACTACCGTTGAACAAAAAATTCTCGAGTATGAGGATGCGAATAGGAGATTTAAGGATATCCAAAAAGGCTTGGAAAAAGTGCCTGAAGACGCGAGAAATGCGCTGCAAGGACAGCTTGATGAGTTGCATAATCTTGCCGCAAAAGTTAACAAAAAAGCCGCGTGGCCAAAGCAGGATGCAAATCCGTTTAAATCATTGTACGGTCTGGAAGATGTAGAAAAAAAAATTGCCGCATTGGTAGACAGGATCGCTGAACAGATTCCACAACAGCGCAGTTATCGGGAAAAAATCGTTTCCATCAGCAACCATTTAAAGGCCTTAGAAGCGTTACTATCAGAAGAGTTGTCGTCCGGATCTTACGAAGGGAAGAATGATTTGGACCAATGTATCTTCAAAATATTTAACGCTATTAGAGATAAAAAGGCAGGGGTCATTACCCTGCATTTTTCAAACCTATGAGGAATGAATCATTATGCGTCTAATAGGATACAACGAAAATGCAATAGCGCTCTCAAGCAAAATCAAGCAGAAGTTGTTCTCTTTAGATCCCTGCAAAGATAACGGTCTGAGCATTCGCGGCGCGCGGCGCAGCGGGCGTTCGACCTTCTTTGCCAAAGTGGAAAGTCAACTAAATGAAGAAGGGGTTGTAAATTGTTTTACGGGCGAATTATCTGAAGCTACCAAGGAAGGTTTTGAAACAGTACTCTTAGAGGCAATCTCAGATAGTGCCATCTGTAAAAATGACTACAGTTCTTTTCAAGGAAAAATTCATACCCATGACGGGTTCTTTGAGTTGTGCGCCGCCCTGAATCAGAATGAAGACAAACCGCCGGTTTTTCTGATCGATATGGGAAAATCCTTAGAAGATGCCCTTGATAAAAAGGGTTCAACAGGCGTGATGGAGCTATCGCGCCATCTCAAATACATTTTCAACTTGATGGGGGATAAAGGACATAAGCTTTACCTCGTTTTGGGTGTGACCCATCGATTTGTAAAAGGAGTCGCAGGGGCAGCGCAGGACACTTGGATTGACCGCTACAGAAATGAATTAAATCTAACCAATACCTCCTTTGAAGGTTTGCCCTCAGAGTCTTTTCGGCAAATTATCAGCACTATATCGGGAGTAGAAATACCTGAAAGATTTGTTGGACTCTGGCGAGGAAACACCGTCACCGCCGGTCAATTGGGGGAAAACCTCGAGAGTCGAACTGTCACTAATGCAAACACTGAAACGATATGGCAAAACCTTCAGGGACAGTGGAACATTTTGGAAACAATTCACCACGAAATAATCTCTGATGCCGATTTAGCGGAATTACTCCTCGCTGATGCAGTTATCTTCGAGAATCGCTACCCAGCATGGTTGGAAGAATGTGATGGGGGTTTTAGGGCTACTGATGTGCTTTACGAACACTTTGGATTTGTTTCTCCAGCCAAAGATCCCAGCAAACAGGAGCGGATTCAGCGGCGAGTTAATGACCCATATGATGATGAGGTGGCGAAAGACATCCTGATCGGCTTTAGCAAATACATAAGTGAGTTAGATAACTTGAGCGAAATGCAATCGCCAAAGAGCTTAGGACAGAAAAGTGCTCTTTTCGAAATGCAAGTAAAGGATCATCCTGATCCCGAACTTGGAGATCTGGAAAGAGAATTGACCAAGTCGGCATTTCCAAAGAACCTGCTGGTAATATGTATTCTGACTGGAAATCCGGCAGAAGATGCCATCAAAGAAAAAATAGAGGAATGCGTCGATCAGCAGGGCTTTATCTTATTCCTAATCAAGGACGGTGTGGATTTTGGAAAGATTCCTCTGGGACGGTTTGTCGATCGCAAAGATCCAAAAATTCCGCACTACAAACAAGTGATTTCCCTCGAACAGCAAATCAGTCAATTTCACCGTGAGGATCCCGATAGTTTATTAGAAGAGGAGATTTGTTCATGGATTTGTGAAGCAGTCAATAGACGAATTAGCGTTTACCCCCCTTTAAGCATATCGCATCCGACGATCAAGCAATTAGTTATGGGAACGATAGCAGAGGGGGTCATGGACATTGTCGCGTTTGCCCAGAGCAATAACATTACACAAGCAGATGCAAAAAAATGTCTAAAAGTCTTGACCTCTCCAAGTGTCTTAACGTCAAAGAAAGGTCGGTCCAGTTGGGACCCTCACAAAGATACCATTTTAAATGCTCTTATGGATCACCGGAATAATGAAGAAAAGATAAAAGAGCAGATTCGGACTCACTATACTGTCAACCAAATTGATGTCCAAGAATTAGTTGACCCATACCAGGGCATTACAGGGGGTGAAGGATTAGAGGGATTAACGAAAGATAAAATTATAGAACACGCAAACGCCCTTCATGCGCACTATTTAGATACCATAAGAGTGGTCTTCAATGATGAAGTAGAGTTGAGTGCCAAACTTTCAGAAAAATATCAGGCGTATTGTGACAGGCAGATGACTGATCTTTCGGAAGTGGCCCCTTTCAGAGAAGATATTCTGGATCTAAAGGATGAAGTCGAGACCTCAAAAAAGATGATCTTGGAACAACGAAAACAAGAACAGCAGCAGTTAATTGAAAAAAAAGAAACTGCAAAACAGGAACTGGAAGAAAAGAGCAGTTATTTTCTCGATTTAGAAATAAACGAAATTCTATCGAGCATCGAAAATGCGCGGGTATTGACTTCAGGTGTATTTCCCAAAACCGGAAGGAGAATTAAAGAACGAGTAGAATTGGTGGACAGTGCAAAAGCGAAAGTTTCGGCCCTCAGGAACCGACTTATGCTGTTAGGGGACTTCTTGAATGAAGAGAAGTCGATAGAAATCAAAAATCAATTGAATTCGATTCAAGATTCCGCTGATTCGCTGGAATTAGATGAAATCAAAACAAAAATCGAAGAGGTTGAAGCCAAACTATCTAAAGCAGAAGTGAAAAGAGATCAGCAAGAAATTTTGTCGAGTGGTAGAATCGTCGATGACGATGAATCAGACAAAACATCGCTAAAACCTGAAGAAAGGGAACCAGACAGGCCACCATCGCTCAAAACTCAAGAAAGACAGTCATACGGTCCGCCATCACTAAAACCTGAAGAAGACCGCGGAAAAAAACCACCATCGCTAAAACCTGAAGAAAGGCGCCCAGACGGACCAACATCATTATATCCTAAAGTAAAAGAACCCGTAAATCCTTGGGCAACTATGCAAGCGCAACCAAGCGAACCTCAACAATTTGATCTCTCAGATCCGGATCATTGCAATAAATTAGTAAATCTTTTGATTCAGCAAAAAAATACAGACACGATTACAAAAATAGAAGTAAACATAACTGATTAATGCTATGCCTCAGACTGTTAACCGAGAAATCACTGATACATTTATTACTTGGGTGAGGAATGCGATCCTGCCGGTTTTGCAAGATAGCGACGTACCATTTGTTTCTTGGTCGCAATTGCAACTGCAGTTGATTGATTGGGCAGATGAACAATGCCGTAGATTTTTGTCCGGCGGATCGATCGACTGCTTTGCAGACGTCAATACACTTCTCGTCAAATTTTCTCAGTACTGGAAAGATCACGAAGTCGATTTTTTAATGGTATATCCAGATGCGCGGGAGTGGGAGCAGGACCAGAAAGAGTATCTTCCCTTTTGTATTTTCGAGTTACTGCTTGATGATCTCACCGGTTCTAAAGATCGCCTGCGCGCCAAGATGATCCGCCCCTTTGATCGTCAACGGATCCGGTCTAACGCTTATGAACTGGCTTATTACCTATTAAATCTCCGCCAACGAATGGCTGAAGATACTCCCATTGGGGACCAACCTCGATTGACGCATATGCTCAAGGTTCACTCGCAAGCGCGGTTGCGCCCAAGGAGAAATATCAATTTTTTCGATGGTATTAAGAATTATTTAACGGATATCCAGCATAGAGATTTGGTTTTTCAAGAATGGGGAGTCATTCAAAGCCCGGAAGGACGAGATTGGTTACTCGAAGTATGGGGAAAGTTTCTTGATCGAATTGGGATCAACGAAGTGGCGCCCTTTCAGTTGAATTGTTTTCGGACCCTGCTCGATAGCGCACTTCTGAAGGATGGCGATAGCGCCCCGGTCATGATAACGGCCGGAACCGGTTTTGGTAAAACTGAAGCATTCTTATTTCCGATTCTTTTTTACTCCACTGTAAACCTGCTGCGGCAAAGTCATCAAAAATATGGACCCGACGCTCTACTTGTATACCCGCGAATAGATCTTTGTAATAATCAGCTAGAGCGTTATGTGTACTATGCCTATCATCTCAAGCGGTCTATCCTATCTTCAAACTTAACGGAACAAATCCTCACATATAAGCCTCAGGAAATGTTCCGAGTTGCTCTTGGGCATAGTGGAACAAATGAAGATGGACCAGATCCATTCAAAATTAGCTGTCCGATTTGTCACTATGAAGGAATAGATGGGGAAATAAGACTCCGCAAACCAGATGGTGCTTATTATTCTGTACCCTTCTGTAAGGAGAATGAGAATGATCATCAGGTGAAGGATTTCCTCATACCGGCGCTAAATCAGTATAATCCTGGGAGATTTACCGTTTCTATATCCACGATAGATACGCTGCATAATCGATTGATGGATTTGCATGGCAGAAAAACCTTGTGGAAGAAATCTACGCACCTTCCCAGATTCATAGTGCTTGATGAAATCCATATCTATGAAGGACAAGTAGGATCGCACGTGTCCAATCTTGCCCGACGCCTGAAGGTATATCTTAAAAATATCAAAGGTAATGATGGGCAGATGTTTCCCAACCCATGCCCCCCTATTTTTATTGGAGCTAGTGCCACCGTTGGAAATCCCACGGAGGTGGGTAGCGCAATATTTGGAGTTTCATCTACCCAGATGGAACGCCGGGTTTTAGTACCCAGTGAGGAAGAGACCGAACCCTTGGGAAGAGAGTATATCTATCTCCTTAAAACTCCTCCCATTAGAGAAACTCATGATATTAACAACGGACGACTGCGACCACGAGTGGTTTCTGAACAGGCCTCTTTGCTGCAAGCTCTCATGGCTTTCTGGCACGCCATGCGTAAAACCGGTGGGCAAGAAGCGAAATATCGTTTGCTTACCTTTGTTGATTCGATTGATTCAGTTTGGCGAATTACCAAGAATCTGGATGATGCTGAGTTCAATCCTGGGAAGCGGCTATTTCAATTCCGTACTCCGAGAGGGCGTTGGGATAAAACCGTGGCTCCTTCGGGGAATGCTAACTGTCCTAAGTTTATTCTAAGAGAGCCTTGTGAGGTTCCACCTCATCAGTTCTTTGAAAGATGCGGGATATATCAACAGGGTGAATGCTGGTGGAGCATGGGTAACAGTCCTGATCGATATATACGCTCGATGCGCATAGTTGGTCGCATTAGTGGTTCCACCAGGAGGTCCCCAAACTTTCCCGACAATGATATCAGTCAGTGGGATTGTATGGTGGCCACTTCCACCTTAGAGGTTGGCTTCGACCATCCTGAACTCATCGCTACGGCTCAATTTAAAGCACCTCCTAGTCCGGCCAGTTTTCAACAGCGAAAAGGTCGCGGCGGGCGTGGAACAGAGGACTTCCCCTTGACGCTGATGGTGCTGGGCAACAGCCCGGGTGACCTTTTTGCCTTTAAAAATGAGCAACGATATTTCAGCCCAACAGAAGAAGATCTTAAAATTCTGTTCGACGCCAAAAATCAGTTTATCCGCAATCAACACGCTTTGTCAGCAATCTTTGACTTTATGGGATGGCAAGGCCTTACCGAAATGTCCGAAAGTATACACAAGATATGTGATCTAAATTCGGCTATAGGTCTCCTAAATCAACCTCGACACAGAGACACTCTCGATAACTGGATGACTGCACTTTATTCTGGGGATGGCTTGAGTCGTGAGGATTGTAAAAAATTAGTATCTCAATGTCTTGAACAGATTAAACAGGCCATTGTTCCTGTGCACGGTTTGCCTGGGAGGATACAAAATTCTCTAGATCTTTTCCAAAGGAAAATGATTCCGCCAGAGTGGAGGATCAACCTGCAAACTGAGATTAGAGCGGGTCGGGCTAGTGACGGTGAAAAACAATCATATCTGGTACTGGAAGCAGCTGAGAAATGGGTTAAACGTTTCGAGGGGAAGAACTACCAATACCTTCACCCTTCTGACTATTTTAACAATCTCCCCATCGATAACCTTGGGCAGTCACGTGATCCGAGGTGGGTTGTTCCCTCAACATTCATACCTAATCCGCTCGGAGGAATGATCTCGGTGGAAAGGATTGGACCTCAGGGTGCCGTTAATGTGTCAGAGTCGAAACTTCAAACCTTGGCCAGTTTCTTGCCTGGGGGATTTAAACATCGATGGAGTTTCCTGTTATGGCGTGGGGAATGGAATGCAGTGCCAAACCATCCACGTTGCGCCGATGTGTCCGATCTTGTTCGGAATGCCGAAGAAATAGGAACTCTCGAAGAAAAACTCTCTGGAAGACCAATACCTCCAGCGTTGAGTGGATTCAACCCACAGACAACACACCTGTGTAATCCCAGAACGTTGCAAGTGCAAGTAGTGCCAGTTGATCAAAATGGGCGAACCAATCTTTCCCTAACGGCCGATCGTTCTCGGGTCAAAAGCCCAGACGATCCTCCCGGGTCCGGCATACCCCTTTCCTGTGAACCTTCTGCCTCGGCGCAAACATACGATTTAATCGTCAAGTCGGAAGAAAACAATCCTATCAATATTGATGGGCCATCCTTAGGGGTAGATTCATTGCAGTTTGGAGGAAACGAATTGCTTCGTCTTTTTTATAGTAACTTGGTTAGTTGCTATCCTAGAGCAGTTCCTAACCGCCCACCTCGTGCATCCTTAAGCATCAACCTGAAATTCCATGATCATGACAATGATCGACCGGTTATTCCTACTGTTCGCCTGCACACTCAAGGTCTAACTTTGAAAGGAACAATTACTCTCGAAGAAATCCAAACCAAAATGACTCGGTGCCAAGATGTCATTACTTTTGAAGAACATTATTGGCGCTTGGTTTACCGTTATATCTGGCGGAAAGCCTTCCTGGAAACGAATGCAGATTCCAACCCAAAGATTGGTTTTTCATTCGACTGCATCAAAATCCTGAAAGCGTTGCAATTTATGGATTTTCGAACACAAGTCACACAAAATCTTCCCATTAGGGACATTAACGAAAATGAAATAATTTCTGTTTTCCGAGAAAGTCAGAATTTGTGCGATAAAATGGGATTTGATCTTTTTGACTCGGAAGCGACTGGAGATATCGCCTGCGAGGACAATTGGGGGTGGTGGCGGGATGAGATTCTTATTCCTGCTCGAAATAATATGGCCGAGGAAATAACCGCCTCCTTTGTCCAGTCTTTTGCCATGGCGATTAGTCGGGATATAGCCGACAAAACGAATACGAACTTAGACCTCATCAAGACCTCTTCAGAAACCTATCGGCAAGATCAGGATGCGCACTATTCTTTCTATGCATGTATCTATGACAACATTGAAGGAGGCAATGGCACTACAGACTCTTATATTAAGAGTTTGGAAATGCAAATAAACCTGGAAGATATTTGTTCCACTAAAAAACAATGTGACACATCGAAGGATGAACAAGCGATTCTCGATCTGCTGAAAGATCGATCTTACACGGCCGATACTTTGTACTCCGCGGCACAAAGCCCGAATTTGTTAAAGGAGAGAGGTCTATCCGAACAGGCTCTATTCAAATTTGCCAGATTGGCATCTTCGCCCTCAATCACAGCATTTTATCAAGGGGTAGCTGAGTCTTACACAAATCTTAAGAATATCCTTAAAAAAGTACCGGGGGAAGAGGTATTGTCCTGCCATTTGGAAGAAAGGCCCATTGCCGATCCTCGAGGCAAACAACTATATGAACAATTCAAAATCCCAAGAGGAGGGATTTCCAAACTTATACCTATGATTGCGGAAATCTTGCCTCTTTGTCTGGGATCCTGTCCGGATTGCCTGGGAGATTCCCGGCTATCCTTTGAAAAAGGCGAAAGCATCATATCAGACCGAACCCTAATATAGGTGCAACTGCTTGTGAAAACAATCAATCCATCAGAAGGTATTATCTATTCCCATCAAACTGTATTTGTCGAAGGGGAGATCGCCTGGCCGAAGGCTCGGAGTGCCGCCCATGGCGGACGATGGGTGGTAAAAATTAGAGATACGGGTTCAGTTGCGAATATGCCAGTAGCTATGTTAGCGGTAAATGAAAACCCCGATCAAAATCCAGCAGTTTGTGCGATGGGAGTGGGTAAGCCAAATGAAGGGGTTCTGCAGTTATTTAGAGATGAGGAATTTGAATCGCTGTTCCAGATAGGCCGCACCTTCCGAGCTGAAGCAATAGTTGGTGTCTTTGATGGAATAGCATGGTTCAATGTGTGGCAACTTATTTTATTTGAGCCACAATTTAAAATTGGCACTAAACAGGTGTTGAAAGACCCAACATGTGAGCGCCGTTTATTGCTGCAAGCTAGAGGGACGAAAGGACTTCGGCGGACAGAAGAGAGGAATTTGGGTGGAATTTTTGTTGGTGATTTGGTGCATAGTACATTCCAAGAAATTGTCACCTCGGATCGGCAGACAGAACTCTTTGATGAATTTCAAGAGAACCCGAGAGAATTTTTACTTCGATCCATACAACCAGATGTTCTCTTAACTGGGGCTTTTGGGCAATTGGGTGAAACCCAGCGACTCTATGGGAGCGAGTGGAGCACCGCAAAAAATCAGATTGTCAAATTAATTGAGTCTGCTAGTGTACGCGAGTTGGTTAAAGATTCAAATCATTGGGATGCCGAAGTGCCAGTTGCCAACGGTGCAATCCACGGGGACATTGATCTTCGCACAGAACATATAATCCTCGAACTTAAATCCGGATTGCTTCATGCGAGTCACAGTAACCAAGTATACGTCTACCTCGTGGGAGAAATACTGCAACACGGCTTTGCGGTTAAAGATAAACGCAAGGGCATTTTAATGACTTCTAGTACTCAGGTTGCAGAAGATAATCGGGTCACTATTCTTAATGAAGAAGACCGTCTGATGGACATTTTTCGGCGTTTCCTGTTGGCGAGACACCGGTTGCTTTTAAGTAGCAGTGGAGAAAGATTGCCCAAGATCGATTACAATCCGACCGATTGTGAAGCGGAATCTTGTCCCTACTATTCACAGGAAGTCAATTCCGGGATGCGTGCCTGCCATTTTTACTGTCAAACGGATCGAAGTTGGTCTTGTGAAGGTTGCAAGCACACTTCTATTTGCATAGAGCATTCAAAATATCATTCTTTTGAAGTTCTTGATGAATCCAATCGCATACGAGAAGCGCTGAGGAGAGAAATTGAATTGCTGCGCACTGAAGGTCGGGCATATACGGAGTGGAATAATTCCTTTCAAATCACTCGAGTTGGTGATCGCCGGTTGCTCACCTTGAACAATCCAAAGGGCTTTTCAGTCGACCCTCCCAAGCCTGGAGAAAAAATTTTGATTCACACTGAAAACAAAAAATATCCTGTTTTTGGGCAGATGTGCAGTTTTGGTGAAGAAGATAATTGGATAATTATCAATAGGGGTCCTTCACGGGGGGAGGTGGGCGCAACTCTAAAGGTTTCTCAGGCGAAAACAGAATTAAATGGAATTTATCATTTGCAGGGATGTTTGGATGATTTGCAGCGCCTCAGCGAAGTGTCAAATCGGGAAGGCATTTCATTTGCTGGCGGGAGCATCGTTTCAGGGCGTCCAGAAATAGTGGACAACCTAATTGACGTGCTATCTAACCCTCATGTGACGGATATTTTTTGCCAGAGTTTTTCTGCCCGTAAATCCAAAAAACTTCTCCAAGATATTGCCAAGTCAGTAGAAGATAACCTATTGATTGTTACCGATACGCTAACCCCCTCCCTGGAGGGGGTTGTAGATCTTCGGGGTGAGCAATTATTAAATCAAGTCGCTGCTTCTCGCTCGATTACTGATGCCTTAACCCGCGTTAAGGAAACATTAGAACATCATTCGACTTGGGTCATTTCTCCAGACATGCTTCTAAACACCGATATTTTTAATGCACTCCCCCGCGAAGGTCGAAATTATTTTGAGCTAACTATTTTATATGAAGCAAACAATATCACAGGATTAGAATATTTTCTGATCCGAAAATTCTCCAAGCGTATGCTGGTGATCGGAGACGGCAATTGTGTAGGGCGCCCTCTGCGCACTGAGGAATCAATCCGATTGGGACTGGGAGACAATCTGATGACCCGCGTGTTCAACCGAGGGTTCCCCAAAATTGAAGGCAGATTGGAACCTCGTATTGTCCAATACGAAGATCAACAAATTGATCTCCGATTAAATCAAGGATTAAATTATTGTCGAATGATTCAGGCCCATCGTACGGTTATCGAATCTATAATTCAATTGATACCTTGCGAATTAGGAGGCGGTCAAACTATACAAGACCAATTGATTCATTCTTGCAGTCATCAAATTCCAGACGTTCAGCGCAAAGAATTGCAGTTAAAAATGACATCTCCATGTTCACCAAGCGAAATCGAGAAAGATCTACGTGAGTTTCTAAACCTTAAGAAAATTGTTCCTGGGTTAGTGGGTGAGCATTCATTGCTGGCCCCTACATCCGGTAGGGAGTATATTGTAAAAACAGCTCCTATCACTATCAACCCTGCGGATGAGGGTACAGGTTGGGTGTTTAAATTTTACGGGCAAGGTGAGGCATTCGCGTGCAATGAACAAGAGACGAGCAAGATAATAGCACACATTAAAGAACTCCTCGAAAAAGGTGTGAAGGCTAAGAATCTTGCGATCATGTCAACAAATTTGGCACAATTGATTTTTATAACTGAACGACTTGATAAAGAGATGAAGGGCGTCGCTCTGCGCACCCCATATGGAATCAGTGGAGAGTCCTGGGGACATGTAGTCGTGAGTTGCTCTACACAATCTGCAAGCGAGATCAGTCCGAGTGAATTATACACCATGATTCGAGCATCCCACGGCAAGACTTATATATTTGGAAATAGAAAATTCTTCAAAAACCATCCTTTATTAAGGGAATTATCCCAGTAATTTTACCCACAGTGAGTTTTGCGCGCAATTTTTCTCACGATTGTTCAGAATATAATAGTAACCATACCAATTTAATGACTTTATTTCAAGGTGTTATTATGACTGCAACAGAAAACCAGATATAAACTTTTCCATATCAACATTTATTCCGAAAAGGTACACAAACCCTTATATTTTTCAATTATAACAATCTTGAATAATTTGCAAACTTCAACTATATTCTTAGAAAATAAAATATCTGGATTTAACAATTTTACGTAAACCTCTTTTTTTATTTCATTACTTGCATCCCAACTAATTATTTCCTCAGTTATTAATTCTAACACCGAAGCGTGGTTTTCTATATTATAATACCTATAGATTGTGGTCTCTCTTTTCGCACGCAAGTCTCGCAACACCTCTAATTGTGTTCTTAATGTTTTCATATAGATATATCCAAATTGTTTAAAACACCCCTAAGGCGATTACAGGCCTTATCCCATGAGTTTTGGTGTTTTTCATAATAAATAATATCCCTCTCAAATTTTTTATGAATAATGTTCAATTTGTCATTGACTTTATTCAATATTTTTACTTGGGACAATTCTGAGAATATGGAATACCTATGCATCCAGTAAAAAAATTTTAGGGTTGAGTTTTCTGGCATGTTAACTGTAGTAGGTACATCAATTTTAATTTTTAACTGCTCTTTTTCATCTTCCCTTAAGTCTATGAATTCAGACAACTCATCAAGCAACTCCGCCCTTTCGATAGGATTTTCAGGCAGGTAATTATCAAGGTCATAAACAATTTGTCTCACAGCGACTTCATATTGCTTTATGACTTTCTGAGGCAAGCGCAGTATACTCTTATAAATTGATATTTGAGATTTTATAATCGAATGTAAACTTGTCTTTGAACGATAACATCTCACAGGAATTTTTTTAATCAAATCAATTTCCATCTGAAAAACCGAATCATCGTAGAGTTTTCCGGTCGTATCCTTTCTCCGCAGTGAATTCCGATAAAAATTTATGCCCCAATATAACCTAGTTAAGTCCTTGTATAATTTTGGTATGGATTTCCATACATGACCAGACAATTTGAAATGACTTACAGACTCCCATCTATTTTTGATTAAATTAACCCTATCCTTATCCAAAAAATCATTATCCACATCCAATTCACCAAATAAAAAATGGTCCATAAATAATTTGCACGTACCAATAATGGAATTTAAGTCCGATAATGAATGCTCTGACAACTTTGCATAAATCATTTGACGCCAGGATTCTGAAGCTTGTACAATTATGTTATTAAAATTCAAGCTTGTACCGCTCGAACTTTCATTCCATTTCTCTTTGATTAAATCGTGCGGAATACGTGGAGTGAGTTCTTTGTCGTCGCTTAAGGGGAGCAGATCCCCCCCCTTGCTCCAAGAAAGGAAATCCGCTTCTGCATGTAATGAATGGTAACCGGATAGTATACGTGGATCGCCATTCGCCTTTAAGCATTTTTCGATCAATACTGAATTCAATATTTCTATCTGGGTTACATAAGACTCGGGCATAAAACATTCAGCATCGATGAGAAACCCCAGGTCAATGTACTGGAAAAATTTGCTCCATTGTTTGAATACAGGATAGTATGCTATTTCAGGGAATAATTGATCAGGATTATTCTTTATTCGACTGTAAAAGAGAAGATCCCTCTTATAATGTATTTCAGTAAAGAAGCTTGCCCATGTCTCTGAACTTTTATGAAATAAATTATTGAAGTGCGATTGTAAACTTCTCTTATCCGGGTTTACGGTTATCTTTATAAGACGCCCTTCTTCCGCTACAAGATTGGTTTCTATCAATAGAATTTTTAACTGCTTGAATATCTTATTTGAAAACAATTTGTTAGGCACACGAGAGGTTAACTCTCGCTGCAAACCATTCCAACTTGCCTCAATACACTTATCAAACGAGGATAAGATCTCGGGCAACCACTCTAATTCGATCAGTGGCCATGACCAACTGAATTCTGTTTTTCTGTTTCCCATTTTATCTGAAAATAATTATGAACGATTCGATTAAATTTTGCCGCTGAATCATACTTTTCAAGCAACTTTTTTGGGTCAACCTTACATACAGGACATTCGCATGGCAGCGGGTTTGGGATACTACTTCTAAAAGTAAAACATTTCATATGAAATTTTTGTTCCGCCGTGGGTGAAATTACGTATCTTTTTAAAGGGGTCCCGTAAAGTACAGTTCCGTAAAACGCCAATTTGGTGGGTGTCGAACTATCAAAAGAAAAGATAGTTTTTGAAAGATTTAAAATGCCTAAAGGTAAAGTGATGCCAAATAGATGAACAGGTTCTATTCTGTATTTTTCCACAATATCGATTGCACTTAAACATAAGCTTTTATGATTTGAAAGCCTTATGCCAATAGATCCAAGCGCAAAATTTTTATAACCAAATGATTTCAATACTTGGTATGAGGCAACAATTGATTCTTCATCGAAACCATGAATCACACCAACAGGTATCGCTTTGCTTGAAAATTTGTAAAGGCGATCAATGTATTCTTTCCCTCTCTCGATAGAGCGCCTTATGATACTGTTTTGATCTTTATAGGTAGTTTTTCGTGGGATCAAAAGATCTGGATGAGAAAAATAGAGTTTTTTATCCTTTGGCCACGCTTGACCTATCAAAAGTTGGCGTTTTAAAATCTCTTGACAGGAAGGAATGTTATTATTTCTAAAAGAAAATGCACCGCTATCTATAAACAGTTCTTCTGGAAGCACTTCCCACTCTCTTATTGTCCAATCATTCGGGACATTTGCAGGAGAGACCAAAATATTGCAAAACGGATCATATTTTTGGAAGAGAGGTTCCCTTTTGGTCCAGGAAACGAAAAACTTCATAACTTCAATCAGTCTTTAAGAAATGCAATTCATTTTCTTCATCTTCAATCAAATTTAATCCTAATATTTTTCGAAATAAAATAGCTGTATGTCTCACATTGGCGGTTGTATTCTGAACGGTATTTCCATTCATAGCAAATCCATTCCAAAAAGAGTTTCCTACTTTTTTACCTTGATCCGTTGCCTGTACCGTTCCATCTGGCCGTACTGCCCATTTTCTCCAGTCCAATCCTTTGAGTCTGGGCAAAAGTTTCTCATAATCATGAGGATGTTCTTCTAAAAGGTGTTTGCCCATAAGACCAAGAGCTGAAAGGATTACTCCGTAACCATGAATAAATCTTTCCCTGACCTCATACCCTTGCATCTGGGTCCATTCAGGAAAGACTGTGCCAATGCTATTCCAGAACTTAAGAGCTACATCATATTTTTCAGTGAGATTATCCTCTGTAACCTCCTCGAGCAAATATTTATTCGCATTTTTGAGAGCGCTCAGCGTAAAGAGATTTGGATTTTTATTCCCACACTGTCGTTCTTCCATTTCAACACGCCCAACAAATGGTAAAGATCTTTCTGCTAAATGGACTGACAGTCTATTTATAGGGGATCTTTTATCGAATTTTATGCCCAACGACCTTGATGTTTGGATGCCCAAGCAATTTAAATCATGAAAATATTGTTGGCTCCCCCCCACGCCTTCATCATCATTTTTGAAAACATAAAAGATCACGGCAACGTTTTCCTCTGAAAGATTTCTTTGCTTTTCATACGATAACGCATATCGCGCAAAATTTGGCTCCAAGCCTAAAGCAGCTCTTAAAGAAATAAATCGATGTTGGCCGTCAATTATTACACATCTTGTTTTATAACCCTTCGGTATTTTTAGTATTCCCAATTTCGATGAGTTTCCATCTTCTCTTTTGCTAGGATTGAAATGGAATGCACCAGAAAGCGCTACGGTGATTGCGGAATACGCCCATGGGGATCCGTGCAAATATTCCGTCATTCCTGGTATTCTTTTAAAATCAGGTTTTCGCTGTCTTCTCTGTTCTAAACTGAGGCGCGGGTCTTCCGTCTCTAATAAACCTATTAATGTTCCGATTTTAACTGATGAAACGAACATCAACTTACCATTTTGGACTGCGATCATCGATTCAATTGAGACTGGAGAATCTTCATCTTCGATTTCAAGATTTCCAAAACCGGAGGGATTCGATATCAACGAGTCGAGTTCTTTTGATTGTATATTATTAAAATCATAGTCAAGCATGATCCCTCCAAAGAAATGAATTTTCCAAAGAAATATGTTTTTACATTCAAATAAATTATTTTATTATTTAAAACAATAAAATTTTATATAAAATAATTATTTTTTATTTTTTCTACCCTGTGAACTAATATTTTTGCTACCCGCATGAGTGATGTTAAGCTACGGAAAAATTTAATATTTAAATATAAATCAATAATATAGACTACTTGTCGGGTAAAAATTTGATAGGTTGTCACAATGGATACAATTCATGGCGGAAAAGACGGAAATAAACCAAATCTGGTATGCATGGCGGAACAGTACGGTCATGCCAAAGTTTACATGGGAATAATCATGACTTGTTGAAGCAACTAATCAAATTGCCTTGGTAAGGGGCGTTTTTGATATGCGTGAGGGCGTGAGGGATAGTTACTTTATAAAATTGAAGGGTGGAAGCAGCAATAAATTGAAGCAATTCAAACTCACTGTCGATGTATTTTATAAATGCCTCTGATATCCTTTAAAGACCTCTTTCACATGCCACGATACGAATTTCGGTTCTGGGTAATATGAGGGCCTTTGCGGCGGCATTATCGATTTGCCATGAAACGCCATAAGCCACTCATTGAACCCTGCTGAACCATTGGCCAACTCTGAAACCTGGACGGTAAGTCCATCGGACAGAGTAAATACCCCCCGGTCAAAAAGCTTGTGATGCATTGAACACAATGCGATGCCGTTGGTTTCATCGTCCGGGCCGCCGGCCTGGTGCCATTTTATGTGGGCGGCTTCCACAGCAACCAGC
>PWEO01000172.1 GCA_003553525.1 Clostridiaceae bacterium | reverse complement strand
TTTCCTCAGGCGCTTTGTCAATCTTGTCAAAGTCTATAGCGGCTCCTGTACCAAATTTCTGATGCATGGTAATGGTGATGGCTGCGGTAAGCGTGGTCTTTCCGTGGTCTACATGACCAATGGTCCCAATGTTAACATGGGGTTTATTTCTTTCAAATTTTGCTTTTGACATTATTCATCCTCCTCTATCAGGTTTTAGAGATTTGATTATTTATGTATTCCCTAATCACTTGATAACAATTTTACTATGCTTCAAACCTTATTGTCAACACCCTACAGTTATTTATTTGCCATCTCTTTTTCGTGCTCTTCCAGGTAATTTTCAAGCTTTCGTTTGACTCTTTGCAGTGCATTATCCACGGATTTAATGTGTCGGTTAAGATCCGCTGCCATTTCTTGATAGGATTGACCTTCCAGATAGGCGGTAAGCACCTCCCACTCCAGTTCGCTAAGTACATCTCCCAGTTTTCCTTCAATGGTTCCCATCTCTTCCCTTCCGATGATCAGATCTTCCGGATTTACGGTGGATTGCTCCGAGATAACGTCTAATAACGTCCGATCCGAATCTTCATCAAAGATAGGCTTGTTTAGAGACACATAGGAATTAAGAGGGATATGTTTTTGTCTCGTCGCAGTTTTAATTGCAGTGATAATTTGTCTTGTAATGCATAATTCCGCAAAGGCTCGGAAAGATGATAATTTATCGGACTGATAATCTCTAATTGCTTTATAAAGGCCGATCATCCCCTCTTGAATAATATCCTCTTTGTCTGCCCCTATTAAAAAGTAGGATCGGGCCTTTGCTTTGACGAAGTTCTTATATTTATTCATTAGATATTCAACGGCTTCAATTTCCCCCGCTCTTGCTCTGATTACAACCTCTTCGTCAATTAAGTCCAGTTTACTTTCCGGCACTTCCCCTGTTTTGATCTTCCTTTTCTTTATGGCACCTGTTCCCATAGACATCGCCTCCACCCCTTTTATAAGCGTTGCAAAAACTATGGTTTAATTATAACCTAGTAAAATACCCAAAGTCAAGGGGTTTGGCTATTCTTTTCTGAATTTTTCAAGCTTTCTAAGAATTTCATGATCGATATTTTTAGATATGGAGTTGGAAATGACTTTTCCCAGTTTCTCACTTCTGCGATTAATTTTTCCCTTTGCCGCGTCAAAGTCTAAGGCCAGTTCCCGTACGGTGATTCTCGTAGCACCGCTTCCCAGGATGATCTGCTGTTCCGCCCAGTCATTCGTTACAACCGAAACGTGATTCCGTTCCGACAGTTCCTTAATCAAACGTTCAATATAACTGTCAGCGGTTTCCCGCTCTTTTGTATAGACCACTTCCACATCTTTAATAGACTCTTTCAACTTTTTGGTACCTTTGACCAGATAAGCGTCAAAAACAATAATAATCTCGATCCCTTTAAAACTTTTATACTCCGCCATTAAATCAATTAAGGCGGATCTGGCTTCATCTAAATTCACCTCGGAAATCTTTTGGACTTTTGGCCAACCGTTGATCACATTATATCCGTCTAAAATCAAATATTCTTTCAAAGCCCACACCCCTAAACCTCTTTTAGTTTCCTTTGACGCAGTACTTCATACATTAAAATTGCTCCGGCCACGGAAGCATTTAACGAGGCGATGGCTCCCTCCATGGGAAGTCTTACCATAAAATCACATTTCTTTTTCGTCAACTCCGAAAGTCCTTTCCCTTCACCGCCGATAATCAGGGCAATAGGACCTAAAAGGTTTGCCTCATAGTGTACCTGCTCCCCTTTCATATCCGCACCAACCATCCATAATCCTTCTTCTTTTAATCGCTCCATGGTCTGAGCAATGTTTGGAACCTTGGCCACCGGCACATGTTCCAGGGCTCCTTGAGCCACTTTGGCAACACTTACCGTAAGCCCTACGGATCTTCTTTTCGGAATAATGATTCCGTCAACTCCGGAAGCGTTGGCGGTTCGAATCATAGAACCTAAGTTATGGGGATCCATAATCTCATCTAAAATCAGAAAGAAGGGTTCTTTATTCTTTGTTTTTTCCAATAAGTCTTCCAGCTCTACGGTTTCATAGGCGGCAATTTCTGCAATAACCCCTTGGTGATTACGGGTTGCCGAGATTTCATCGAGTTTTTTCCGGTCAACATACTTAACCATAACCCCTTTATCCTTCGCCATCCCCACGATTTTTACAACAGACCCTTTTTTATCTCCTGAATCGATCAGTATTTTATTTATGGGGTGCTCCGACTTCAGGGCCTCTATTACGGGATTTCTCCCTTCGATTTGATTCAGGGATTCCTCCGCTACCTGTTCCTTGGAAAATTCCTTTCTTGCAGCTTTCTCCGGGGCTTTTTCCCCCGTCATCCCTTGGGGTTTTTTTTCTACGGGTTTGTTCGCCCGCTTATCAAACTTACCTCGTTTGTTTCCCGGATGGTTTTTTCTCGTACTTTTACTTTTTTTCATAATTACACCTCATCATTTCCTGGTTTATTTATCGGCTCATTTACCGGTTTATTTCCTGTTGAACATCCATTGTTATAATTTTGAAAATCGATCCCTAACCTCCACAATCTCTCCACAGGTCATCGCACCCTCGGGACAGGGATTATCCAAACATTTCGGACCGCCTTTGTCAAATACCGTAGGGGCGATTTCCTTTACCTGCCTTAGCATTTCGATGGCAAGTTCTTGAATTTCCCACTGGGCCCGATTGCAGCATCGATGATTAAAGAAGTGAAGCAGCGCCCGAGCATTCATGGTGACGATAATTTTCGTCTCGCAGGCATTGGGAAGTACAAATCTTGCGTCCTCAATCGCCTTTTTCTTTGCGGTTTTTTTTGCCTCTTTTTCAGTTTCTCCCTTTTCCATATACAGCTTCACATAATCTTCGTATAATTCTTTCGTAATTTCCTCGTAATATTTCCCGCTCATCTCCATGGCTTCTAAATAGTTCGCCTTTGCCTTCGGTCTGTTTTTAATTTCCGGAGGGATAATATACTCAAAGTTCTTCTCCTCCACATATCGCTGACTTTTTTGAGAGTAGCTGGCTCCGATACGATGTCGGACTAACTGATGGGTCAGACTTCTGGAAACCCCTTCGATTCCAAAGGTAAAGGAAATATGCTCTAAGGGAGATTCGTGCCCCATACCCACCAGCATTTGAACAAATTTCCGATTTTTTTCATCGTCGGATTGTTCCATGGTTCCTTCTATTCCCTTGGGAGAATAACAAAGTTTTGCCGCTCCGGCGATGACTTTTTCCGGATCCGGAGTGTGGCTAATCAAGTGTACATTCAATCGACTTTGCATTTATTTTTCCTCCTCCACAATAATTTCAACCGCTCTTTTCATTATTTCCATTAAGCGCTCATAGCGTTTCATACAAAACAGGAATCCGATCAGGGCTTCAAAACCCGTTGCATACCGATAATCCCCTATGTCGGAGTTCTTTGGCACGGTTTTGGATTTTTGATTTCGTCCCTTTTTAACAATCCCCCACTCTTCTTCCGACAGTTCCTGCTCTAAGGTCAGCACAATATCCGCTTGGGCTTTCGCCCTTACGTATTTAACCGCTTTCTTATGCAGTTTATCTACGGATAAATCCGGATTCTCAATAAGAACTTTTCGAATATACACCTCATAAACGGCATCCCCGATATAGGCTAAGGCCAAAGGGGAAGTTTGCCCCATATTCAATTCCGATTGATTTTCTTTAAATTGTTCTAAAAATCCTTCCATAAATCTCCTACCTTTCTTGACTCATATTATATTTCAAAAATAAGAAAAACACAACTTCCCCGTAGGGGAAACCTCTACAGAGAGCAGTGTTGTTCTATATGATTCCATTTATGATTTTGTCAAGAAATTCTTCGCCATTGTACCCCTTCCGGAGTATCCTTCAGCTCAATTCCCATATCCTGCAGTTGCTCCCGAATTTCATCCGCCAGTTGATAATTTTTGTCTTTTCTTGCTTGCTGTCGCTTCTCGATTAAGGCTTCAATTTCTTCCTCCAAAACCTCTTCCTGCTTTTCCAAAAGCCCCAGTACCTTTGTCAACTTTAGCAACAGTTCGTTTCCTTGCCGGATGATTTTTTCCGATGTGCCCTTTGTGATATTGGTATTAAGGTCTTTGACCAGATCAAATATTACGGATAAGCCGTCGGCGGTATTGAAGTCGTCATCCATTTTTTGAACAAAACGCTTTTCATGTTCCAAGAGTCTGTTGGAGAGTGTTTTTTCTTCCTCTGTCAGCTCTTTATCCTCGGCGACCTTCAATAAAGATTCCAGGTTTTCTTTGCTGTGGTATAACCGCTCCAAACCGCTTTTGGAGGATACCAGCAGTTCTTTATTGAAATTCAGGGGGTTTCGGTAATGGGCCGAGAGCATGAAGAACCGAAGCACTTCCAAGTCAAATTCTTTTCGAATGTCTCTTACGGTAAAGAAATTTCCCAGGGATTTGGACATTTTCTCATTATTTACATTCAAATACCCTACATGCAGCCAGTAATTGGCAAAGGGTTTTCCCGTGGCGGCTTCACTTTGGGCCACTTCATTCTCATGATGGGGAAATATTAAATCTCCCCCTCCGCCATGGATATCGATGGTCTCCCCCAAATATTTTTTCGCCATGGCGGAGCATTCGATATGCCATCCGGGACGACCTTTTCCCCAGGGACTGTCCCAGCTGGGCTCTTCCGGTTTGGAAGATTTCCATAATACAAAGTCCAAGGGACTCTTTTTCCGCTGGTCCACCTCTACCCTCGAACCCTGTTGTAAATCCTCCAGGTTCTGTTTTGATAATTTTCCGTAATCTTCATAGCTGTCTACATCAAAGTACACATCCCCGTCGATTTCATAGGCATGGCCCTTCTCCTGAAGGGTTTTGATGATTTCAATGATCTCGGGAACATTTTCCGTCACCTTCGGATGAACGTCGGCTCTTTCAATGCCTAAGCTGTCCGCGTCGATAAAATATTCTTTAATAAACCTTTCACTGACGGCCTCGGAGCTTACCCCTTCATTGTTGGCCTTGTTGATGATTTTATCGTCGATATCGGTAAAGTTTTGTACAAAATGTACTTTATAACCCCGGTACTGAAAATATCTTCGCATGGCATCGAAAACCATAAAGGTCCTCGCATTCCCTATATGAAACAAATCATAGACCGTAGGGCCGCAGGCATACATTTTGATTTCTCCCGGCACCACAGGACGAAATTCTTCCTTTTGTTTGGTCAGGGTGTTATACAGTTTCATCAAGACATTCCTCCTTTCATCCATTGTGCTGCGCTTTGTATCGCTATAAAATGCAATTCCCGTGTTTCCCTTTATTTACTGTTATTGTATATCTTATTAATGGACTTGGTTTCTTTATTTATTTAATTGACTTTTTACAAATTCGATTCGCTTTAATAATTTTTCCCGGCCTAGTACCTTCATCACCAGGGTTAGGTCCGGACCTTGAATCTCACCGGTAACCGCCACTCTTGCGGGCTTGAAAAGTTTCGGACCCTTTGCTCCCACTTCTTTTTTCAGATCCTTAAATACCTGCTTGCCAAAGGCCTCATCAATAACCTCTGCAATTTTCACCTTTTCGTAAAAGGCTTCCAGCAGCTTTTCAATATGGTCATCATTGAGAATTTCTCTTCCTTCAGGAGTTATTTCGATTTCCTCTTTAAAGAACATCTCCGCTTTTTCCGGTACTTGGGCTAAATAATCCAAATACTCTTTAATCACTTCCATCAGGTCTTCCACCCAGGAAATTTCCGTCTCTCCCTGGCCCGGTTTTAAATATCCCGCCTCTTCCAGATAGGGAATGGCAAGTTTTGCTAAGCGATGATTGTCCGCCTCTTTTATATAATGATTGTTTACCCAATTCAGCTTTTCCACATCGAATACACCGCCGCTTTTGGATACCCGCTTTAAGTCGAATTTTTGCTGCAGCTCTTCCATGGTAAAGATTTCCTGATTATCCTCCGGACTCCAACCGATCAAAGCAATGTAGTTTACCAGAGCTTCGGGTAAATAACCCTTCCTTTGGAAATCCTCTACGGCTACATCCCCTTGGCGTTTGCTTAGCTTTTTCTTGTCTTTGTTTAAAATATTGGGTAAGTGGACGTATTTCGGAATGTCCCAGCCGAAGGATTTATACAAGTGAATATGCTTCGGTGTGGAGGTTACCCACTCCTCTCCCCGGATAATATGGGTGATGCCCATTAAATAATCATCCACCACCACGGCAAAATGATAGGTGGGAAATCCGTCGGATTTAATCAAAACCTGATCGTCCATATCATCGGTATGAAAAGTCATTTTTCCCCGGACCATGTCTTCAAAGGCAATTTCCTTGTTTTCCGGGAGTTTCATGCGGATTACATACTCTTCGCCCTTTAATATTTTCCCGCTTACTTCCTCTCGGGAAAGCCCCTTACACTGTCCGTCATACTTCGGCGTTTCTCCACGGGCTTTTTGCTCTTCTCTTATTAAATCAATTCTTTCCTTAGAGCAAAAACAATGGTAGGCATCGCCTTGATCAATCAGTTGTTTAATATGCTTTTGATAAGTCTCAAGCCGTCTGGACTGCATATAGGGACCGTATTCCCCTTTTTCGATTAACTGTCCCTCTTCCAGCTGGAACCCTTCATCATGATTTACTCCTGCCCAGTTCATGGACTCGATCATGCCTTCAATGGCCCCTTCCACATAGCGGGCCCGGTCGGTATCCTCAATTCGAAGGATATACTTTCCTTCATTTCCCTTTGCAAATAAATAGTTGTATAAAGCTGTTCTAAGGCTTCCGATATGAACAAATCCCGTAGGACTCGGTGCAAATCTTTCTCTTACCGACATTTGTATTCCTCCTTTATTTATTGCTCCAAGCACTTCCCTTTTTTCATAATCCCTTTAGCTAAACAGGTCAGGGATTTTCCTTTCCTTTTCCTTAATAGGCTTTTGCGAAATAGGTCAGGGATTTTCCTTCTTTACCGCAGAAGGGACAGTCTCCGCCTAAATCTTCCTGCTCAAAGGGTACGCAGCGCATGGTGGCCCCGGTTTCCTGTTTAATGGCTTCTTCGCATTCCGGTTCTTCGCACCACATAGCTTTTACAAACCCTTGGGTGGTGTCCATGATTTCCTTTAACTCCTCCATACTCTTAGCATAGTAGGTGTTCTCATCCCGCATTTTTTTTGCCTTCTCAAACAAGTTGTTGTTGATTTCTTTTAGAAGTTCGGGAATATAGGCT
>PWEO01000220.1 GCA_003553525.1 Clostridiaceae bacterium | reverse complement strand
GCTCACAATGGGACGGTTCTTTTGTGAGTTAGCAATACAAACGTGTAGAGCATATGATTGATCATTTTTTCTGATTATAAGAGTACTGAAACCGACAATCATATTTAGCGAAAGTTCGATAAATGGTTCTCTATAATGTATTAGAAGTCTCAATTTAGAGTTCATTATTTAGAATTATGTTGCTCAATGAACCAAAGAAATGCTGTTATTATATGAAAATCTCACAACAGAACCGTCCCCGCGTGAGGATCCCCGCGTGAGGAAGTTAGATAATTGTAAATATACAGGAGGAAAAAGCCGATGGTTTATCAGGAATTAGAAACCGAGAGAATGATCCTAAAAAATATCAGTGCAGAGGATCGAGAGTTTATTCTAAGCCAGTTTTCCAATGATGATATTAACCGCTACTTATTTGATGCAGAACCCATAAAGAGCCTTGAAGAAGCAGACGAAATTATCGGGTTTTACTTACAGCCGGAACCTAGAGGGCACCACCGATGGATTCTGATCAATAAAACCGGTGGCGGGAAAATGGGAACCTGTGGCTTTCACGGGTTTAATCAAAAGGAATGTAGTATCGAGATGGGCTATGATCTACAAAAAGAATTTTGGGGAAAAGGTTATATGGTGGAAGCTTTAGAAGCAATGATCATGTTCGCAAAAGAATCGATGAAGATTAAAGCAATCCATGCATGCATTTATATCAGAAATGAAAAATCCATTAAATTGGTTCAGAAACTGGACTTTGTGTTAACCGGAACAAGGAACGAGACTTTCAGGGGGAAAGATTATTTGCATAATGTGTATACCCTAGAGATTTACATGGAAGAGGAATAAGTGTTGACCCATCGAATGAAAAGAAAGGAGATGTAAAATGAAAAAGATTGTGAGAAAGCTGATTATACCAAAATCCTGAAGTAGCACTTAAAGCTATTTACAGGGTTTCTTTTTTTATTATTTTTGTAAAGCATGCTTGACATCAATAGCTAATTGGTTTATCATGTACGTAAAGTATACTTTACCTTTAAAAGGAGATAAAATAATGAAAAATCGATTAGGAGAGATTCGAAAAGAGCGAGGGATCAAACAAGATGAACTTGCAGAGATTCTGGAAGTTTCAAGACAAACCATCAGCTCATTGGAAAATGGCAAATACAACCCGTCCATTCTACTGGCTTTTAAAATAGCCAGGTATTTTAACATGAGCATCGAAGAAATATTTATATACGAGGGGGAGGAAAATGGAAAATAAAGTGCTTAAGTATAACAAAAAGAAGTTTTTTATCGGTTTAGGAGGCTATTTTGCAGGAAGCATACTTTTTGGGTTGTTGGGCGGTGAAGATATGGCCTATCGATTATTGGCAGGGGCTGTTGTAGCAGGGATTTTGGCAATTTTATCGGACCTGTATGATTTCAAAATGTATCCGAAATTGAAGAAAAAAATCAGCATTGAAGATAAAGATGAGCGCAACCAGGTGATTCGTGAAAAAGCCGGATATATTACGTTAAAGATGACTATAACCGCACTTTTCCTAATCGTCTTTGTTGGTGCTGTAATGGAAGATGGATTAATCTCATACGGTGCAGCAGTTCTAACTGTATTTATTCTAATTATCAATTGGACTTGTATTCGTTACTGGCAAAAGAAAATATAATTATTATTCCTTTGTTTAAGCTCACAGCGGGCAGCTACCCTATTGTGTGTTTATTCGAAACACCAGTGGTTTCATATGTTACAGGGACGGAGTAATTGTCCTCCTAATCGATCGTACACTTATTGATTATTCAACACCGGAACAGAGTATCTCACTCCCCGCAATAGCCAAGGGTAGTTATGTTTGCCATGGAGGTAACACATCGAACTAAAAGTTAGGACACAAAAACTTACCGGACGAAAAAACAGGGAATTGTCTGACGCCAGACAGGGCCCTGTTTTTTCGTCCGGTACTGGTAAAGCTTTTTCTAGAAAGCCGAAATCAAAGTTTCATGTTTTAAGAGTTGTGAAACCCTTACACAGCTTGTCGTTGAAAAAAATTATAAAAACTGGTTTCCGTATCTGGTATTTACGTACAGTGCTTTTGTCTCTGTATGCGGCTGTTTAAATTACAAAAACAAAAAATGGTTTTTATTAAAAAAGGTAAGTGGAAAATAAGGCAGGGTAAAGGAAAGCGGAGATTCTATGGAACGGATTTCTAATTTTCCTGCCGTGATCGGTTACCAAAACTAAAAACCCTGATGTACCAAGTACATACTATGATTCCTAGGAAAATTTTTGGAGATAAATAAAAAAGCAAAGGGATTTCGCCTTTCTTCCATCAGCAGGACATTTACTCCGTCCCGCTGTCCTCATCAGCAGGACATTTACTCCGCCCCGCTGTCCTCACTGTTCTCTCAGTTCGTCTCAGTAAAGTATTTGACGCTGGTTTTCTTTAATTCGTCGGTGCTGTAGAGTATGGTGTAATCGTATTTTCCGATTTGGTTCATAATATCGGAGATGATCTCTTTGCATTCCTCCGTACTTTCGCAGTGAATCATGGTGTACATATTATAGGGCCATTCTTCGGTTTTTTCCCGCTCATAGCAGTGGCTTAACATGGGGTAGGTGATCATGACCTTGGCGGCCTGATCCACTTTCTCCCTCGGGATATCCCATACCACCATGGCATTGGCTTTATAGCCCACTTTACGATGACGAAGCACGGCGCCCACCCTTTTCAAAATCCCCTGCTTCTTGAAATCCTCCAATCTTTCCATCAGTTTTTCTTCGGAAATACCGAGATCCTCAGCAAGCTTTCTGTAGGGCTCCTTTACCAAGGGCAGGTCCTCTTGCAGTTTTCTTATAATGTCTTTATCCAGGCTATTTAGCATGAGATATCCCTCCAACATCAAATTGTACTTTTAACTTAAAGGATTTTAAAGAATTCAGCTGTACAATTTTTTCGATTCCTGTTTCCTCTTTAATTTCCCTGATGATTTCTTTGATCCTGTCCGGGGAGGCGGCGGTAATGGTAAACCACATATTGAATTCATGGGTCCTAAGATAATTGTGGGTGATCTCGGTAAAGGCGTTTACGGTCTCGGAAACTTCCCGGATTTGCTCCCGGGGTACTTTCATTGCACAAAGAGTGCCTTTATAACCGAGCTTCTTGGAATTGAAGACTGCGCCCATTCTTCGGATATAGCCTTCTTTCTTTAATGTGCCTACCAGGTTTAGAACTTCTTCTTCCGTAATGCCTAATTCCCGGGAGATGGTTAAGAAGGGTCTGGACTCCACGGGAAAGTCGTTTTGTAAAATATCCAGCAGTTTAGCCGATGTATCGTTCATAGGAATAAGCACCTCCGGTTTTATTTATCAAGTACTGTTTCAGGGTCTTCCAGTCCGATTTCCCGGTCCGACAGATAACACGCGGGATCCGACTCCCAAAAATCTCCGTTTAGGGATTCTCCTCGGGCGCGGAGGTTCCCATTACAGATATTAAGCCATTTACACTTGGAACATCTTCCTTTTAATAACTCTTTTCGGTTTCTCAAACCGTTGAGAATTGTATTATCGCTGCTCTCCCATATTTCACTGAAGGCAGTTTCCCGTATGTTTCCGAAGGTATGATGCTGGGTAAATTGATCGGGATGCACATCGCCTTTATAGTCCACATTTGCTATTGCGATACCGGATCGGTTGCCGCCGTTCATTTGAAGGAGCTCCCATACTCGTTCTTTCCTTTCCGGATATTCTTTACAGGTTTTCATGTATAGATATGGAGCATCTGCATGATTGTCCACTGTAAGGATCTCCACTTTATCACCAAGCTCGATTGTTTTTTTTATGATAAAATCAATGGCTAAGCGCTTTTCAGAAGGGGTAAGATCCTCATCAATCATGGAATCCCCTCTGCCGGAATAAGCAAGATGGTAAAAGCAGACTCTTGGGATATTTTCTTTTTCGATCAAATCAAATAATGCCTCAAGCTGATCATAGTTATGTCGGTTAATGGTAAAGCGTAAACCGACTTTCTGACCGATTTCAAGACAATTTCTGATCCCATGGACGGCAAGGTCAAAACTGCCCTTCATCCCGCGAAACTGATCATGACGCTCGCCGATGCCGTCGATGCTGATCCCGACATAACTGACTTGGTGTTCTTTAATTTTAGCGGCAATCGCTTTGTTTATCGAGGTGCCATTAGTGGAAATCGTACATCTTATATTCTTACTTCTTGCATAGTTAATTATTTCGAAAAGATCCTCTCTCAGTAACGGTTCACCGCCGGAAATCAGCAGTACCGGTACCTTGTATTCTGCTAAATCATCGATAAATTTCTTAGCTTCCTTTGTGGTGAGCTCCTCTTTGAAACGCCGATTATCGGAATTGGCATAACAATGTCTGCAGGTGAGATTACAACGGTTTGTACAGTTCCAGACAACCACCGGGCCCCTGCCGGAGCGCACCCCATGTTTTGCCCTGTTCGCACCATGGACGTAACGCAGACTGTCACCGTAATTTTCTGTTGCGCATAGTAATTTTGAAAATCCTATCATATGATTACCCCTCCAATGTTAACGGTTCCAATGATTTTAAATTTTTAAAAAACTCTTTATACATATTATTCCATGGGTCACAAACGTCTGTCAAGTAAACTGCACTTTAGTATTAAATATAAAGACCGTTTCAAGTGGATAGCAACAGTTTTTTTATATGGATATACAGAATTATTCGACAAAGGTTTGCTTTTATCCTATAGGATGGTAAAATTAATTAGCAGGGATAAATAGATTACTGGGAGGCATTGATTATATGAAGCACAGCAAAAAGATGCATCACATCTCTTGGAATGTAACAAAGAAATGCAACCTGTACTGTAAGCACTGCTATCGGGATTCAAGTCCCGGTGAGCTTACGGAGGGAGAACTTACCACCGGGGAGGGGAAAAAACTCCTTGAGGATATAAAAAAAGCGGGGCTCCAGATTATTGTTTTGAGCGGCGGAGAACCTCTTATGAGACCGGATATATATGAACTGATCGAACATGCAACTGCCCTTGGGTTAGTCCCACTGATGGGAAGCAACGGCACTTTGATAACCGATGGTGTGGCAAAGAAGCTTAAGGCCAGTGGACTAAATGCCATCGCAATAAGTATCGACAGCGCTACTCCGGAGGTTCATGATCAATTTCGAGGCACTGAGAATGCCCTTTCAATGGCAATAACCGGCATTCGAAACAGTATGAACAACGGCTTAAAGGTACAGGTAAACTGCACAGTCAGTAAATACAATGTCGACGATATCGATTCAATCCTGGAATTTGCAAACTCCGAAGGTGCCCTAAGCTGTCACATGTTATTTCTGGTGGATGTGGGAAGAGGGAAAAATATCGAGGTAACCCAGTTAAGTAAGCTGGAGTATAAGGAAACGATTCAGAAGATCCTTTCAAATAAGTTTGATATGCGGGTAAAACCCACCTGTGCACCCCAATATAAAGTAGAGGCTTTTTTAAAGGACATCCCGTCGATAGGAGGAAGAGGTTGTATTGCGGGTATAAGCTACTGTTCCATTCTGCCCAACGGCGATGTCCATATTTGTCCTTATACCCCTGTAAAAGTTGACAGTATACGAAAGAAACCCTTTGATGAGATTTGGCACAACAATGAAGTGTTCAAAAGCTTAAGAGATTTTTCGAAGTACAAAGGGAAGTGCGGAAGCTGCGGATATATCGACATCTGCGGAGGCTGTCGAGCCAGGGCATTTTCCGCAACTGGAGACTGGTTGGAAGCCGATCCCTACTGTTTGTTGGATATTGAAACCTAAATGAGTTCTCACTAGAGGTCTTAGGCAGTTGGCTATTGTACTTGGCTATCGATTATGCTATGCTGATTATACAACTAAAAAAACGTTTGTGGTGCCCCGAGTTGGGGTTAAAAGGGAAAGTGGTTAAAATCCACTACAGCCCCCGCTACTGTATTTGGTTAGAAGTCCTTTATTATGCCATTGGGAAAACCGAGAAGGCAAAGGATCATCGCCATAAGTCAGGAAACCTGCCATCAAATAAAATGCTATAACAATCTTCGGTGGGAAGATGGGCGATGGGAATAAGACCGTTTTTTTAACACAACAGTTCTTATTTTAACCAATTGTTCATTAATTCCTCGAAAGAGGAATTTTTTTTACAAATTTTTATCATCAAAAATTTTAAAAATAAGGAGTGATTGGATGGAAGTAATGAAGCTCGAAAAAAGCAGTGCCGTAACAAAACTGACCTACAGCGGAATATTGGTAGCCCTATCCTATGTGGGGTCTTTGTTAGGACTTATTATTCCCGGAAGCCTGGCCTTTGATTCCATGCCCGCCTTTTTGGGCGCGATAATTTTAGGACCGGTTTACGGAGCCGCCGTAGGGGGTGTGGGGCATCTGTTAACTGCTCTGATTAATGGTTTTCCATTAACCTTGCCCCTGCATTTATTTATCGGGATACAAATGGCATTGATTGTAGGTGTTTTCGGTTGGGTCTGTCAAAGGGAGAGAAGAATGGTTGCCGGAGTTTTGGCCACGTTGTTAAACGGTCCGGTATCCGCTGCGACATCCGCCGTAGCCGCCCATTTTTTAGGTCTTCCCTTTAGCGGATGGCTCCTATTTAACGCCATGGTTATTCCTCTTACCATTGTATCCTTCTTAAATGTATCCTTGGCCTTAGTCCTTGGAAATATCCTTTGGAAGCGTCCGGCCCGATGATTCATTTTGAACAGTTTCGGGATGTAACCCTGCTACATATGGAAAATGAAGAGACCCTGGTGATTTCCTGTGATTCCATCGGCGGAATCGGAGAGAAGAAAGAGGACCGGGTCCAGGCACCGCCGGAAGTGGTGGGGTACTACGGAGCCCGAGTAGCCTTAATGGAGGTCATCGCCTTAAAGGCCAAACCCTTAGCATTGATCAATACCCTTTCCGTGGAAATGGAAAATTACGGCGAGCGTATTTTAAAAGGGATCGAGAAGGCCGTGGCGGAGCTTCCTGAGGATGTTATAATGCCGGTTACGGGAAGCTCTGAGGAAAATTTTCCGATGGTGCAGACGGCTTTAGGTATTACGGTGCTCGCTGCTATGGAAAAAGGAACAATCCTGCCGCCGAAAACCGACGGCACAGAAAGTCTTTACCTGGTAGGGCTTCCTAAGGCAGGATCTTCGGTTCTTGCCGACCAAGGGGAGATTCTATCCATGGAGGACCTGTATCATCTGAAAAACCAACGGAATGTGAAAGATATCCTTCCTGTAGGATCTAAAGGCATTGCCTATGAGCTGAAGGTTTTAGGTGAAGCAGGTAGAAAGGTGGACCGGGATAAACACTCGGAGTTGGATTTTTATCAGTCCGGAGGGCCGTCCACTTCGGCTTTGGTCCTTATGAATGAGGAAGGAATAAACGAACTACGGAGCATCATTAAAGCCCCGATTACAAAATTATAAT
>PWEO01000016.1 GCA_003553525.1 Clostridiaceae bacterium | reverse complement strand
TAAAAAACTAAGGAATTTTCGAGGCTTGTCTATACTGTTTTAAATTGTCGAAGAACTGTTTGCCGTCTTTTGGAAGGTTACCCTTCGTTTTGGCGACTTAACTAATATACCATGGTAGTGGATATCTTGTCAACGGTTTTTTAAAAAAAGTTTTATTTTAAAATCCGTTGGTTAAGTCCTATATGACGACAGAAAATAGAATAACATCTGTATCATGATCTGTCAACAGATATTATCTATCTGGATTAATACTTTTACCCCGAGGTTGGTCTTTTAAACATTTTTTAAAAAATTTTTTTATAAAAAAAGCTGAAACCTTAGTAAGGTTTCAGCTTAACTTGTTTGTGTGTTTTTTAAAGAAGTTTATCTTCTTTAATAGAGAAGGATTTTGTTACTCTTCTTCCTCTTCTTTCTTCTCACCAATTAGTTCCGGTTCAGTAATTTCTTCTTCATCGGTTTCTTCCTCTTCTTCCAGTGCCGCATATACTAATGTAGCAATGACCGTTTCGGGATCATCGAGAATTTCGATTTTCTCATCGCCGAAAATATTCAGATCGGAAATGGTTACGTTATCTTTTTCCTTAAGAAGCATCAAGTCTACAAAAACATCCTCGGGGAAAAATCTCGGAAGTGTTTGGATTTCCACTTCATCCATTTGGAATTGCAGGATTTTTTCTCCCTTTTCAATTTCTTCTTTATTGTGAACATTGATTGGTAGCGAGAACTTGAACTTCTCATTCTCATTTAACACCTGAAAGTCTATGTGTATTAAATAGCTCTTCTTATTACTTCTTTGGATGTCTTTAATAATTCCAAGGTGCTTTTCTCCTTCAAGGTTCAACGCTAAACGGGTAGAGTCTCCATGACGATATAACAAAGCCTCCATTTCCCTTTCATCCACAAGAATACTTCGGGTTTCCATTCCTTTGGCATAGATTACTCCCGGTACTTTCTTTTGTTTTCTTGCAATGTTTGCGCTTTTTCCTCCTTTATCTTCTCGATACTTAATATTCAGTGCTGGTATTGGCATAACATTAACCCCTTTCTTCTAATTATTTTAACCTGATTTTATAGGTTTTAGGAAGTTGAAAATTAATTCGAAATTTCCCATATGTTTAAACAATTTTACACTATTCCCTTGAAATTGTCAACTTTTCAAGACTTACAGGGTAAGCTTTTACTCTGTAATCTGTCGGATTCTGCTCTGTTTTATTTTTCTTTGCTGCGTGCCTTTTCAAACCCTTCCTGCTGACGGGTCTCAAAAGTCTTTCGACCCCATTATTGCTAAAAAAAGCAGCCGAGTAATTCGGCTGCAATTGATTTACTCTACAGTATAAGGCAGTAATGCCATATGTCGAGCTTTTTTAATGCTTTGAGTTAATTGTCGTTGATGAATGGCACAGGTGCCGGAAATTCTTCTAGGTAAAATCTTACCTCTTTCGGTTACATGCTTCTTTAATGTCTGAATGTCTTTATAGTCGATTTGCTCTACCTTGTTTGCACAGAAGTTACAAATCTTTTTTCTCGGTTTTCTTTTTCTTCTATTATTTACCATTGTATATCCTCCTCTCAATTAAAAAGGAATATCTTCGTCATCATCTATCGCCTGAAATTCATCTAAATCCCCATCGGAAGTATCAATATCATTGTTGCTACCTTTTTGTTTGTCCTGTTTTTGATAGGACTGTGAATTTGAAGAAGACCCACCGGATTTTTCCCGTCGCTCTAAAAACTCCACTTCATTGGCAACGACTTCCACAACAAAAACCCGTCTACCTTCTTTGTTTTCATAGCTACGTGATTGAAGTCTTCCCAACACCCCTACCTGTTGCCCCTTGGCTAAGTAGTTTGCACAATTTTCCGCGGTTTTTTGCCAGGTTACGATATTAAAGAAATCTGCTTCATCACTTTTAGAAAAAGTTCTATTTACCGCAAGACTGAAGGTGGCAACGGCTTTTCCCGTAGCAGTAAATCGAAGTTCCGGATCTTTCGTTAAACGACCGACTAAAGATACACTATTCATTTATTACACCACCCTCGTTTTATTCCTTGTCTAATTTCACAACCATTACACGCATCACGCCGTCGGTAATACCCAGTACCCGTCGAAGCTCTTTCGGTACGTCGGCACCGGCTTTAAAGTTCAGCAACATGTAGTGACCGTCATTTTTCTTGTCAATCTCATAGGCTAATTTTCGGTTTCCCCAATCATCTACGTTTTCAATTTCACCATCGGCTTCGATGATTCCCCGTAGTCTCTCAAGGATTGCTTCCTGCTTTTCTTCTTCAAGATCTGCTCGAAGAATGTACATTAACTCGTAATTTTTCATTTTTTACACCTCCCTTTGGACATTTAGGCTCTTAAATAAGAGCAGAGAAATGATTTCTCATTATCGAAAATTCATTATATCATGCTCTGTTTTCCATTGCAATTTTTTTCGAGAATTCTTTTTTTGCAGTCTTTTTTCTTTTTACTTAGATCTTTTCTAAATCTTCGTTTGTCTTTTATAAATGGGGTATATATTTTAATAATAAAAGTCTTTCCGGGAGGGATCATCATGGACAAAAAAGTAAGTATTATTGATTTGGGATCAAACTCCGTAAGAATGATCGTCGTGGCGGTTAATGAGCGGGGTGCTTACCGGCTGATCGACCAGGCCAAAAGTATGGATCGCTTGGGACAGGGCATGGGAGCCGAGGAAAAAATCCAAGAGGAGAGCTTAGCTAGAAGCCTTTCCACCTTAAAGATCTTTAAAAAGTTTGTGGACTCCTATGACGTAGATCTGGTCATTCCCGTGGCCACCGCTGCCCTTCGCCGGGCCAGCAATCAAAAGGAAGTTCTAAAACGCATAAAAAAAGAGACCGGACTTCGTTTTCAAGTTCTTACAACGGATCGAGAGGCCTATTACAGTTATCTCGGGGTAATTAACACCTTACCTCTGGAGGATTTCATTATGGTGGATATCGGCGGGGGCAGTATTCAAATTGCAAAGGTTCAAAACAGAAAAATCCAACAGGCCCTTAATCTCCCCTTCGGATCCATCTCCCTTACGGAAAAGTTCGATCTTTCCGATGAAATATCCGATACCTCCCGGCAAGAAGCTTTATCCTTCTTACAGGATTCCCTAAAAAAAATCCCCTGGCTAAACAAAGAGGAGGGACTTCCGATTCTTGGACTTGGGGGAACCCTTCGTAGGTTAGGACGAATTGCCCAGCAACGGTATTCTTTCGAATTCAACAGTCTTCATAATCTACACTTATCCCCAAAAGAAGCGATGAAAATCATCGATGAACTGGCGACTAAAACCCATGGGGAGCGAATTAATACCCCGGGTCTTGCCACGGATCGGGGAGATATTATTATCGGGGGTCTGTTGCCCTTACAAGTCCTTTTAGATCATTTGCAACCTCCCGGTTTTATCTTAAGCACCAGCGGACTACGGGAAGGGCTGTTTTTCGAAAAGTTTTTACAAGATTTATTTCCTCAGCCCATGCCCATTCAAAATGTGTTGGACCATAGCCTGTATAACACCCTTGGCCGATACAATATGAACATCACCCACGCAGAGAAAATCCATTACATCTCCCTAAAGCTCTTTCGGGCCTTACAACGGGTTCATCATTTGTCTTCTGAGTACGAACGGGTTTTAAGGACGGCTTCCATGCTTCACGACCTGGGCATGAATGTGGATTACTACAACCATCATAATCATAGTTTTTACCTTATTCTCCATTCCCGAATTTACGGTCTTACCCATCGGGAAACCATATTATCCGCTTTTGTTGCCGGTGAACATCGAGGATCAAGTTTACAGCAGGTACATGAACCCTATTTTGAAAAACTTTCCCCGGAAGAGAAAAAAATCATTGAGATTCTGGGAATGTTCTTAAAAATAGCGGAAATGCTGGATCGCAATCAATACGGCCATCTTACAAAAATATCCACTTTTTTAGAGGAAAGAGACTTTACCGTAACCCTGCTTTCCTCAGAAGCCATCGGTATTGAAGATTTCAGCATCGAACCCTTTAAGGAAGAGTTTTTCAATCTGTTTGGTAAAAAGCTGCATATTAATACCGATCATTATTGATTCATTCTTAAAAAAGCCTTGGATATCTCCATAAACAGGAGGATCCAAGGTTTTTTAAATTTATTGAGCTTTGTTTTTTTTCTCTCCGTTAATTTTTGTAATTCTGCGCTCCAACTCCTTACGGGGCAGCCAAATTTGATGTTCGCAGCCCAGGCACTGTATCCTGAAGTCGGCGCCGGTACGAAGAATTTTAAAGGTGTTCGCTCCACAGGGATGTTTTTTTTTCAAGGTAACCTCATCACCTGTTTCTAGTTTTAAGGGCATAGGATAACCTCCTGTTTATAAAGTAATGGTCTTTTTCGCGGCATTGGATTTTTCTACAATATCATACATATTTCCAATACCTCCTACCAAAAGTTGGTTTTTTACTTTGTAAAAATCAAGGCAGGCTCCGCAGGAGATGATTTCCACACCCTTTTCCTCCAGTTTTCTCAGATGATCAATTACTAAGGATCCTTCGACGGTAAGTCGTACCCCGGAATTTAAAAACAGCAATCGCCTTGGGGTTTTGGAGGCTTCTGTAAGGGTGTAGATATAACCCTTCATTAAAACTTCCCCTAAATCCCGATTTCCTTCCCCAAGGGTATCCTTCGTAATTAAAATTACCAGCTCTTCATTTTTCGAATTTTTCGAAGGAAATTCCAGTCCTTCTGAAATTTGAATGTCTCCTTCTTTATAGATCTCAATATAGAAGTCCCCTTTGGCTTCTTTAACATTTGCCTTTAAATTCATGCTTTTGGCCAACTTTGAAATATTTTCCTTTGCCACATCATTATCCACGATGGTGACAATAGACCCTCCCTTGGTGTTTTCCAGGGCTTTTTTCGTTTGAATCACCGGTACGGGACATTGTTTTCCTCTCATATCAATTTCTTTATTCATTTTATTTACCCTCCTACATTCTCTTGGTATCACTAGTTCTAGTATATCAATTCTTTCGGTTTACAACAATACACCAGGAATAAAAGTTTTTAATAGGCTTTTCGTTTGATATCAGTTTTTCCAGGGTATATAATCAGCAGATATAATACCTATTATCTAAAGGAGGTACGGTGATGAAGGAAGAAAGATTACTGATTTTAAAATTGTTAAAAGACGGAAAAATTACGGAGGAGGAAACGGAAAAACTCTTAGCCGCCCTGGAAGAAAAGAAAGCGCGCACAACTTTTAAAACGGCGAAACGAAAAATTGATGAGTCTTTGGGCAGCGCAGAGGAAAGCTTCCAGCATAAGCGAAAAGCCTTTAAAGAAGATTTCGAAGAAAGTTTTGAGGAACTGGAAGATAAATTCGAAGATTTCGGGGAGGATTTCAGCAAAAAAATGAATCGTTTGGGCAGCCTTATCGCCCATACCTCAACCTCGGTTGCGGATAAAATTCTCCATTCCGTGGAAGAAGCTTTAGAATCCCAGGAATTTCAACAGGTCGACGTTTTTACAAAAAGAGAGACTTTTCATGAGACCCTGGAAATTCCTATAACGGATTTAACAAATAACCGTGTACAGGTAAACTCCTTTAATGGAAAAGTAAAAGTGGAGTCCTGGGAAAAAGACTGTATCAAACTCAAAGCGAAAATACAAATGAATGCCGAGGATTATAACGAAGAGCGCCTGATCTACGAGGCCCACCTTGATGAGGAAGGTCTGGAATTTTCACCAAGAATCGAGAAAGGATTTTATAGCTTTCTTACCCTCTATCTGCCGAAGAACCTTTTTGATTCATTAAAAGTCGATAACCGTAACGGTTCGGTTTTTGTCGAAGATTTCGAAGGAAAACATTTGGAGATTCAGACACAAAACGGTTCCATTCAACTGCACCGAAGCTCTATTAAAGAACTGGGCAAACTGAAAACGAAAAACAGCAAAATCATGCTGCACCGTGTCCACGGCGGGGAGCTTATGGTTCAAACGAAAAACGGAAAAATTCTGGGGGATATCCTGGATGCAAAGATCCTTGACTTTAAAACCTCCCTCGGAAACATCGGTTTAGATGAGCTATCCTATCACCGACTGGAACGGTTAAACCTCCAAACCACCAACGGGCATATAAAGGTATTGGATCCTCTTCCCGAAAACTGTGGAATCCGAATTCTAGCCCAGACCAAAAATGGAGCCATTGAACTGGGTACGGAGTTGGATCTGATTGAAAATCAACAGGATCGAAGCAATATTCGAATCAACGGGCGCAGCAAGGGCTTAGAGGAGATGGAGCATTCCATTGATATTCAGGCCTACACCACCAATGGAGATATCCTCCTTTTTTAGTCGATAATCAAACTAAAGATCCTTTAAATAATCCTTTTTTATCCCTGCGGTATGTAGAAAAACCCCGGCAGCAGAAGCTTCCGGGGTTTAATATTCTTATCTTTTAGTGAAGGCTTATCTCATCTTACTGAATAATTATATTAAATACTGTGCACCTCACTTCGAATTGTCACCATAGACGTTACCTTAGCAGTTAGCTCGAATTAGGCACCCTCACGGCACACGAAAGGGATCACTTACCGCTGCTTCCTTCCGGATCTGACGGGGTTCATGAGCTTTCGTTGCGTAAGACCCAACGGTCAACACCACTTACTAAGGGCTGCCCTACAGTGAGCAATCCTCAGTGAGGCTTCGATCCTGCTATAGCGGATTGCAGGTTACAAGGCACCGCTACCTCCCCATCTAGCACAGTAAACTTTATAACAAATTATGGCGGAGAGAGCGGGACTCGAACCCGCGGGGCCTTTCAGCCTTACACGCTTTCCAGGCGTGCCCCTTAGCCACTCGGACATCTCTCCACAAATATTTCCGGCTGATCCGGTTTACTCGTTTTTCTCAGTGCTTATTCTTTGTGTTTTTTCTTTTTTTTTGGATTCCCGTAATTCTTGAAAAAACTCCTTCAGGATTTTGCCACAGGACTCTTCCAGTACCCCTCCCGTAACTTGAACTTTATGGTTGAAACCTTCCTGTTCGAATAAATTGAATGCGGAACCGCAAACGCCGCCCTTGGGATCATAGGCACCGAAAACCAACCGGCTGATCCGACTTTGGATCATGGCTCCTCCGCACATCGCACAGGGCTCCATTGTAACATAGAGAACCGTATCTGTCAATCGCCAGCTGTCCAAAACTCTGTTCCCCTGTTGAATCACCAGGATCTCTGCATGGGCTGTGGCCTGTTGATCTTTTTCCCGAAGATTAAAGCCTCTGGCAAGAATTTCTCCATTCTTTACCAATACCGCTCCAATTGGGGCTTCTCCCAGGTTTTTTGCTTTCCTGGCTTCCTCTAAAGCCAGTCCCATGTAATACTCATCCACAAAATCCTGCTCCTTTGTATAACCAGATTTTCATCCTCTCCCATAGTAAAACCTTTTACGGATATTGTCAAGAGATTTTATTCAGC
>PWEO01000068.1 GCA_003553525.1 Clostridiaceae bacterium | reverse complement strand
TTTTGATTCCGTTGCCTCTAAAATCGCATCCGCAGCTACCCCTGCGGGCACATAAATGACAGAAGCATTGGCACCGGTTTCCTGCACCGCCTCGGCCACGGTATTGTACACCGGAACCCCTTCTACGGTCTCTCCTTCTTTCCCAGGAGTTACTCCCGCAACAATATTGGTTCCGTATTCTTTCATCAATTTTGTATGAAATTTCGCTGTAGAGCCGGTAATGCCCTGTACAACTAACTTCGTATCTTGATTTACATAAATACTCATCCATTTCCCTCCCGGTACAAACTATTTATACTAAATACACCCTATCTCTTATTGAAACTCCTTCGTAGCCTCTACAATCTTTTGTGCTCCGTCATCCATGGAAAAGGCACTGATTACCTCTGCGGTGGAATTTTCCAAAATCTCCCGGCCCCTGTCCACATTGGTTCCTTCCAATCGCACTACTAAGGGTACGTTCATTTTAACTGTTTCAAGGGCTTCTACTATTCCCGAGGCAATAACGTCACATTTCATAATACCACCGAAAATATTGACAAACACCCCGTTCACATTTTCATCGGATAACAAAATCTTAAAAGCATTGGATACATTTTCCGTGGTGGCGCTGCCCCCTACGTCTAAAAAGTTTGCCGGGGATCCGCCGTAATGCTTAATAATATCCATGGTAGCCATGGCAAGTCCCGCTCCGTTGACCATACAGCCGATATTTCCGTCTAAGGCGATATAGGATAAATCATATTTCCCGGCCTCCAATTCCTTCGGATCCTCTTCCGATTCATCCCGATAACTGCGTATCCGTTCCTGTCGGTACAGAGCATTATCATCAAAGTTGAGTTTAGCATCCAGGGCAATGAGCTTTTCTTCCCCCGTAATAATTAAAGGATTGATTTCAATGATCGATGCATCGGTTTCCAGGTAAAGCTTATAGAGATTTTGAAATAGATTTACTGCTTGCTTTACCACTTTTTTACCCAGACCCAGGCCAAAGGCAATACGCCGCCCCTGAAAGGAGGTAAGACCTACCAGGGGATCAATTTCTTCGTATAAAATTTTCTCCGGGGTGCTTTTTGCAACGTCTTCTATATCCATACCCCCTTCTTTAGAAGCCATCAGACTTACTCTTCCCGTATCTCGGTTTAATACAAGACCTGCATAATACTCTTTTTGAATATCAACACCTTCTTCTACCAGCAATCGCTGAGTTACCTGACCTGCTTCCCCCGTTTGATGGGTTACTAAGGTTTTTCCCAGTAAATCCTTGGCGAAGGAGCGTACCTCTTCCGTGGTTTTTGCGATTTTCACGCCTCCCGCCTTCCCTCTTCCTCCTGCATGAATTTGGGCTTTTACCACAACGACGGGGCTGTCCAGTTCTTTTGCAGCGCTTACCGCCTCATCAATACTGAATGCTACCTGTCCTCGGGGCACCGGAATTTCATAAGCTCGGAATAATTCTTTTCCCTGATATTCATGGATATTCAAGTTCAGCACTCCTCTCTAATAGGATATTTGAAAAATAATGTTGATAAACAAAATCATAAAAAATAAAGCAAAGGGATAGGTGGCTCCGTAGGCTACGGCCACGTCATTGGAATCCGTGGATTCAATGGCCGCCGCAAGACCCGGGGTACTGGTCATTCCTCCACAAAGCCCGCCGATTAAATATAGGGGCTTTAGTTTCAGCACTCGAGTCCCTACAAGAAAGCCGATAAAAATACTTATCAGTCCCGTGGCAAATCCGATCAGTAACAAGGCTGCTCCTGTGGTTCCAATTAAGGTCACCGCCTCATAACCGTAATTCAGCCCCACAATGGCCAAAAACATTTTCAAGGATAAATCCCGGGTCACTCCGAGGACTTTCTCATCCATTTCAAAATTCACCCGCCCGATTTTTTTACGGTCTCCAAGAAACAGCGCCATAATCAGTACACCCCCCGTGGCCCCCAAAGAGAAATCGCCCAGGGTATCTCCCAAGGGAATCGTAAGGCTTCCCAGAAGCACACCGGAGGCACAAACCAGGGAAAAACCCGTGACACTGAAACGATGAAGGCGTCTTTTAGTTTCTTCCTGCTCTTTTTTCTTTGCTCTTTCAAAAATTTTTATTTTTTCCGGGTCCTCACCGACTTTTTCGTAGAGCATATCCCGTTCCCGGTAATACTTCGTTAGAATCTGTACAAAGAGAATTACGATCACCACACCGGGAACATAGGCAATGGAGTAGCCAAGGCCCACGAGGGCTTCCTGGCCTCCAATATTCACGGCGGATTCAATGGCCGCCGCAAGGCCCGGAGAACTGGTAAGGGCTCCGGAGAAGGTGCCTACCACACTTTCCAGGGTCTGGGCATGAAATATTTGAAGCAGGCCTAAGGTTGACAGTGCTCCGGTTCCTGTAACCACCAGGGCCAGTAGAATAAACTTCGGTCCGTTATTTTTGATGATCGATCGTATATTTCCGGAGGCCGCAAGACCCACCGAGGCGATAAACAAAATCAAGCTGAGGCTGAACAGTTCACCGGCAATAAAATTCTGTTCCGCTTGGAAATCCGGATCCTGCCCTAAGAGTATCCTTGTGACTATGTAGCTGATCCCCAGACCTACAAAGAGTCCACCCGAGCTTCCGAGACTGACGCCTTTTACTTCAATCCCTCCGACAAACTTCCCCAAAAAAATACAGCCGAACATTAAGATAAAGGGATTGGTTAATAATGATTCAAGTTCCATAATTTCCTCCAAATATTATTTTTTTTCTAAAATCCTTGTACCATATTCCACACATTCAATACAAAACCCACGCCAAAAGCGATGGAAACGGCAATAACAATAGCTTCCACTCCGCGAATGATACCCGACATTAAATCTCCTGCTACAGTATCCCGAAGACCATTGGTAATTGCAACCCCCGGTACCATTACCATAATAGCTCCGATAATTACAACATTCATCCGAATATCCGGATGAATATTCGCTGCAAGAATTGCTAAGGAAGCTGCAATCATCCCTCCTGTCAGGTGAGCGAAAAAATAGGAGAATTCTCTTTGGATCAACGTACCAAGAACATAGGTCATAATAATTGTGCTTAGCAGGGCACTGACAAATTCCGCTAAATTCGCTCCCACAAGCAGAATAAAAAAACCACTGGCAATGCCGGCAAATAAGGCTTGAGTGCTGATTTGATAGGGGGTTTTTTTCTTGTCAATTTCCCGAAGTCTTTTCATTCCTTCCTCTACGGACATTTCTTTTACCACAAAACGACGGGAAAAGTCATTGACTTCCGATACCTTTTCCAAATTGATCATACGGTGCTGAATCCGTTTGTTAAAGGTCAGCATATGGTGTTGAGAAGAATGACTTTGATCAATGGATACCAGAATGCCCGTAGGAGTCACTAAGGCCTCTACAAAATCCAATCCTTCGGATTTGCAAATCCGCATTATCGTATCCTCTACCCGGTAGGTTTCACTCCCGTTTCGAACCATAATCTCCGCAGCATAGATTGCGAGAATTAATATATCCTTTTGATCTGTAGCCAGGGCATGTTCCGATTTCATGGCATCTTTTACTTCTTTTCTAATGGACTCCCGTAGTTCTTCCAAGGCTTTCTTCTCCACAATATCCCTCCTCTCTAGGATGCCGGCCCTTTATTTCTCTTCTTCCTTATTGGCAGAATCCTGGGCATCATCATCGAAAAACTGCTCTTTATAGTATTCCTCAAGTTTGGTTTTTTCAATTTCTTTTTGCAGTTCCTCAGGATCCAGTTCTCTGCTCTTATCTAATTTATTCCTTTTTTCTTGAATCTTGACGGCCCGTCTTCCTGCAAGGGCCATGCGCTTTTTCCGAAGGTAGGCATTCACCGAAAGAACGATGGTCAGCCCTCCGGATATGGCAAGGGCAATAAGAATCGCCTCGCTTCCCACCTCTGCGGCCAGATTATAATTTTCCTCTAAAATGGCTATCATGGTATTATACAGTGCTACCCCCGGTACCAAGGGAACAATCCCCGGAATAATAAATACGGTAAAGGGTTGTTTCTCGGTTCTCGCAAACCGTTCTCCAATCATGGCAAGCACCATGGCTGCAAGAAAGGTGGCTACCACTACGGAATCGAACTCCTGATTGATAAGGTTGAAAACACTCCATCCAATAGCTCCCGCGAAACCCGATCGAAGCAGGGTCTTTTTCGGAACCTGAAATAGAACAGCAAAACCGATGGTGGCAATGTAAGCATAAACAAATTTCAGTGCAACCGACATGTTATAATCCTCCTCCTATAAAAGCCCACAAATTCAGTACAAAACCCACACCAAAGGCGATGGCCACGGCTACAATCAACGCCTCCCCCGCCCGGGCCATGCCTGATATTAAATCTCCGGCGATGGAATCCCGAACCCCGTTGGTGATGGCCACACCGGGTACCATTACCATAATCTCCCCGATAATTACCCGGTTAATACTGATTTGTGGACTCAGCTGGCCCAACAGGATAGCCAGAACAGCTGCTAACGCGCCTCCGACTAAAAAAATGGTAAAGCTTGCGAACTCTTTTTCTGCCAAAATCGTAATGGTGTAGGTAACAAAAATGGTGGCAAAAAAAGCGCTTAAAAATTCCGGAAAATTTGCACCCAGCAGCAAAATGAAAAAACTGCTGGTGATCCCTCCGAAAAATGCCACTTCATAGTTGTTAAAAGGGGGAGGGGTTTTTTCAATACTTTTTAAAGCTTTCATACCTTCCCCAATGCTTAGGCCTTCCTGAACAAAACGTCTGGAAAAGTCGTTGACCTTAGCCACTTTTTCCAAATTTATTTTTCGATTTTTAATCCGCTTGTTAAAGGAGTGCATGGGACCTTCCCGGCCATCTTCATCGGGATGGTCCACGGAAATATAGATCCCGGTGGGGGTGACAATGGATTCCACATACTTAAAGCCTCTGGATTTACACAGTCTTGTGATGGTGTCCTCTACCCTATAGGTTTCTCCCCCATTTTTCAGCATAATCTCTCCGGCGACCAGGGCTAATACCAGCATTTTTTTTCGTGTAATTTCTTCCATTTTTTTCTCCTTTATTCTCCAGATTCATTTTCTCGATTATATCAAAATTGTTTCCCAGTGAATAGCGAAAACCTATTAGTTTTATATTTAACGATTTGTTCTGACGGTGAATTTTTTGCTTCACTGGGCTAAATTTTTCAGCCAACTCCCCTGACGGTATCGAAGATAAAACAAGCTTCCCTTAACCCCTTCCGCCACAAGCATGCTGTAAAGTACCCCTTGGATCCCCATTTCCAGTCGGATTCCCAACAACCAGGCCAGGGGAATTTGCAGTACCCAAAACCCGAAAATAGTAATCCATAGATTCGCCCAGGTATCTCCTCCGCTTCGAAGAATAAAGGGAAAAATTACGTTCAGTATTTGTGCATATATAATTACCAGCACTATGGGAATCGCCTGCAGACCCATGTTTAGTGTGGCCTCCTCTAGATTGAACAGACCGAAGATCTCCCTTGAAAAGGTGAAAATAATCAAATTCAATCCCGTTGCCACAATAAAGGCGGTCAAGATTCCTGCATTGGCTTTTTCCTTTGCCCGCCGAAAAGCATTGGCTCCAAGTTCTGCACCGACGATACCCACATTGGCCGCAGCCATGGCGGATATCGCCGTTAGGGTAACGGTTTGAAAAATCTTTAGGATCTCATAGACGGCCACTTCCTGGACTCCGATGGTGAAAATAATCCGGGTGTACACCGTCATCGCCAGTTGCCACGCCGCACCATCTAAGGCCATCGGTACACTTATGGAGACCAGGACCTTAAACAACAGGGGATCAAACCCAAATCGAACCCGTACTTTCAGCTTTCTTAAATAACCCTTAACCAGAAACAACAAAATCCCAAATTCTATAGCTCTTGAGATCAAGGTTGCATAAGCCACCCCTGCAACTCCCCACTCCAACACGAAAATAAAATAGGCATTCAGAATGGTATTGATCCCCATGGAAATAAATGTTGCGATCATGGGGTAGGTGTTTTTCTTAACGGCTAAAAAGACCCCGGAAAAGCTGGCGGACAGTAACAATAACGTAGTGGACAACGCTATAACCGAGAAGTAAGCTATAGCCTCCTCCAGGGCTCCTCCGGAGATATTTAACCAGGTAAGGAAAACTTCTCCTTGAAAATGAAAAAGCACCGTTACCAATAAGCCAATAATCAGTCCGGTGCTTAGCATTGTGGAAAATAGTTTTTCGAACTTATCGGTTTTGTTTCCGCCGAGATATTGGGATAACAGAATCGAAAGTCCTGCGGAAATGGCCATGAATATAGTCAAAAATAAACTAAAAAGCTGATTGGAACCGCCTACCCCTGCAATCGCCTGTTCTCCCAGTTGCCCCACAAACAGTTTGTCCACGGAGCCCAATAATCCCCGAAGGGTATTTTGTATCATTAAAGGCAGGGCAATTACTAATAATCCCTTTACATGCTGTTTTTTCATCATAAGCTCCTTTAAAAAGGTGGAATTCCCAACCTTTATCTTCGTTATAACTGTATCGTAACCCATTCTTCCCAGGGATACAAGGGTGCCTTTTTATATTTCACCGCTTACTGTCTTTTCTTCATCCTTTTTCTGTATTTCCTTCATGCTCTTATTGTATTTTTTTCATAATATAGAATGCATATCCGTATTCTGAAGAATAGTTTCGAAACAGTTCCACTTCTTGCAGTTCCTCATCTAAAGTACTCTCCCACTCCGGTTCTCCTTGATGCTTCATTCTTAACTCTTCAATCCTTTTGATCATGGGAGTATAATAAAACTTCCACCAGGCTTCCTCGGGAAGAATAAAATGAGCTACGGGAATATATCCGCTGTGCTCGATGATTTTTATATTTTTCGATATGGTGCCGATTTCCGGATAATGCTTTCCCCAAAAGGCTCGGGGCTCATTTGAAATTTCTTTTTTCAGCCAGGAAACTTCGGATACGACCATATGTCCCCCGGGTTTCAGGAATTTTCCCCACGCCCTTAGACCCTTTTCAAACCCCATAATATAAATGGCCCCCTCGGACCAGATCAGGTCAAAGGACTCTTCTTCGTAATCCAAATTAAACATCGAATGCTTTCTTGTTCGAATGCGGTGCCTTAAGCCCCCATCATTAATCTTTTTCTCCAGTGCTTTCAGGAAGGGTTCATGGGTATCCAGGGCTTCAATAGTTGCGCTTGAATTTTCTGCCAAATCCATAGTCTGCATCCCCGGGCCGCAGGCAATGTCTAATATCCTGCCGTCAACCCCCAGTTCTGGAACAAAGGATAAGGCTTTTAGTGTAGCCTCCGAGTCTCCCGGGCCCTCTCTCGGCAAATTTTTATGAATTTCAAAAAATATATCCATACTTGCTCCTCCTTTTAGATCTCGGATTTTTAGTTTGCAGGATGATTCTCTCTGCTAACTTTATAAAAAGCCATTCAGTTTTAGTATTTTCCGGTGTCTTCTGTCTTTATGTAACCCCGTCCCAGGACGGGGGATCAATAGTCCCATTCATAGTTCTAGCTTTTTAATGCTGCTACCACAGTCATTTCCACCATCAGGTCTTCCCTTGCCATCTTTGCTTCCACGCAGGCCCTTGCCGGCTCATAGCCTTCTTCTACCCATTTGTCCCACACTTCATTCATTTCTGCAAAATCCTCTATGTTTTTTAAGTAAATGGTGGTGGATAGGATATGATTTTTGTCGGATCCGTACTTATTCAGCAGGTTTTCAATTTTTTTCAATACAACCCCGGTCTGCTCTTTGATGTCCGTGTTTTCTTCCCCGCAGGTTTGTCCGCAAAGATACACCGTTTCATTATGCACCACTGCCCGACTCATTCGTCCCGTTCCTTCATATCGTTTAATGTTCACTTTAACGCCTCCTCTTTGATTCATTTCAAATTTTATTATAGCACTGCTTTTCCTACTGCTTTAATTATACGGATTTTTCTAGCTTTTTGAAAGCCCCTTTAACTTTTTCAGAAAAATCCCCTCGGTTCAGTAGCGGCCTTCTTGAAAATCGGGATGCCAAAGTGGAATCCCATGGAAATAAATAACATATTTCTGCACTCTTGAAAATATTTTAAATATTTCTTAAAAAGTAGTTGACTTTTATTGTACCAAGGTATAATATATGTATTGTGAAATAGGTAAAAAACCAATCACACAAATACGAAAGAATAGGAGGAGAAATTGATGATTAAATTACGAAGAATGACCGTGGTCTCATTTGGCATGAAATTTATCGGCAACCTTGATCTTGATCAACGAAATAATTCTATCATTCATCACGATCCCTCTGCATTTTTGGATTTAAAGTTTTTAAAGGCATAACAGAAGTGTGTTTCGCTTTTCTCTTCTGATTATACCCTTTATTACATATAAAACTTTAGGTCATGGCAGAGACGTTATGGCCTATTTCTATGGAATTTTAGGCGGTAGCTGATCGTGGCTGTGGCCTTTTTCTATTCCTGAAACTTTAATCGAAGTCGATTGAAAGCACTTCTTATGCAGTAAAGTATAGGTATCCCACATAAGAAGACCTTTTTAAAGACTGAAAATGTAAAGTCCGGAAAGAAATATATACTAAGACCTTGTCTTATTTAGGCCACAGATCGCTCTGTGGTCTTTTTCTTTGGAAAATAAGTGAAATCATAATACTAATTATAAAAGCAGCAGGAACTCTGCAGTTACGGTATCCGTACTGCTGTACAAGGGTTCTGATTAGGAGGAAAATTTATGAAACGTATCCTGAACTATATGAAAAAATATAAAATGTTATTTATTGTTCCCACCCTGTCCATGTTCGTTCTGATCGGACTGGATATGATCAACCCCCATATTACAGGGGTGATTATTGACGATGTCATCGTCGCCGGAGAGTTTGACCGCTTAACAGGACTTTTATTACTACTGATTTTTATTACCCTGGGCCGGGCAGTCTTTGGTTATATCCGAGAATTCCTCTTTGATTATGCAGGCATTCAGGTAGGGTTGGATCTTCGCAGGGACCTTTTTGACCACATTCAAAGTCTTCCTTTTGAGTACTTTGATAAAACCAACACCGGAGAAATCATGTCCCGGACCACAAGAGATGTGGATAATGTTTGGGAAGTGGTAGGTTTTGTCGCCGGTTTTTTCTTGGAACAGGTTTTTTATGTCATCGCTGCCACCACCATGATGTTTTTCATCAACTGGCAGTTGGCCTTGATTTGCACTATGGTATTTCCTCTGCTCGGCTATTTAGCCGTTAAAATGGATCAAAATATGGGTAAGGCCTATGAAGAAATCAGTGATCAGGATGCCAAGCTGAACACGAAAGCTCAGGAAAACATTGCCGGGGTACGGCTGGTAAAATCCTTAAACCGGGAAAACCTTGAAAAAAAGAAGTTTCGAAGAGAAAATAAAAAGCTTTATCGTTTAAACGTTAAGCGAAACAATATACTGGCCGACTTTCATCCTAAAATTGAATTTTTATCCTATTTCTCAACGATTTTAGTTATTTTAGTCGGAGGCATTTTTGTAATCAATGAACAGATGAGCATCGGAGCTTTGGTGGCCTTTAACGGCTATGTATCCATGCTGGTTTGGCCTATGCGCTTTCTTGGCTGGCTGACCAACAGTCTTTCCCGATGCAATGCTTCCTTGAAGAAAATATTTAAGATTATGGACGAGGTGCCAAGCATCAAAGATCCTGATAATTCCGTCTCTCCCGAGAAGCGCCGTGGCGCCGTTACGTTTCGAAATGTTTCTTTTCAATATGGCGAAGACCAAGTTCTCAGTAATATTGACTTGCAAATCAAACCCGGCAGTACTGTAGCCGTCATGGGGGCCACCGGATCGGGAAAAACATCCTTGCTCAATTTGATCCCCCGTTATTATGATACTGCCCGGGGCCAAATACTGGTTGACGGCGTGGATGTTCGAAAACAGGAGCTTCAGGAGCTTCGCCAAAGCATTTCCGTGGTAATGCAGGATACTTTCCTTTTTTCCGATACCTTGTTGGAAAACATCAAGTTCGGGTCTGAAGAAGCCTCCATGGAGGAAGTAACTCAGGCGATGAAAGATGCCCGGGTTTATGACTTTATTCAAGAGATGCCCGAGGGACTGGACACCATTATCGGTGAACGGGGTGTGGGCTTATCCGGAGGTCAAAAACAACGGATTTCCATTGCCCGAGCCCTCTTGAAAAAGAGTCCCATCCTGATATTCGACGATGCCACCTCGGCTCTGGATATGGAAACGGAATATCAGATCCAAAAGGCCTTAAACAAAAGAGAACACCTTACTAAAATCATCGTAGCCCATCGCATCTCCGCGGTAAAAGATGCGGATGAGATCATCATCATAGGAAATGGCAACATCCTGGAAAAGGGCAACCACCACCAGCTGTTAAATCAGAAGGGCTATTATTTCAACCTTTACAGAAATCAATTAGGAGATATGACTTTACTGAACAAAGAGGTGATTTAGATGTCAATTATTAATTTTTTCATACTAAGACTGGTTCGATCCTTAAAGGAAAGACACTTCAACTTGAAAGCCTGTTTGCTTTTCTTACCCTTGATTTTGCTGTTAACTTCGGTAAAATTCCTGGTTAAGGAATGATAAATCCTTGTGGTTTTATAAACTCTCGGCCATGGAATAAAGGATGTTAAAAAAGAAATCATAAAAAGTAATCAAAAGAAACGAGGTGCTTTTATGTCGGTTAATACCTTCAAAGAAGATGAAGTTGTTCAGCAGTCCCTTAGGCTTTCGGTGATTAAGCGGCTGCTGGGCTACTTGAAAAACTATAAAAAAAATGTATTCTCCGCTTTAATTTTGATGATTATTGCGGTGTCCGTAAATATTATCAACCCTTACTTTATTAAAATCGGCATTGATGAGTTTATTGAAACGGAAAACATCCGGGGTCTGCTGTTTTTAGCAGGCATTATGGTGGCGGTAAATATCCTGTCGATGATCGCTTCCAAAAAGCGGGTCATGATCATGGGACGAACCTCCAACAAAATCCTGATGGAAATTCGGGAAGCCTTATTTAACCATATCCAAAAACTCTCTTTTTCCTTTTTCGATAGCCGTCCCGTAGGTAAAATCCTGGCTCGAATCACCACGGATGTGAATGCCCTGACCAACTTTTTTACCGACAGTGTCACCGTGGTTATTCCCGATTTAATAACCCTCATTGCCATTTCGGGAATCATGTTCTGGATGAGTTATCAACTGGCTATCGCAGCCTTTATTACCCTGCCGGTTTTAATGGGCGGGCTGATCTTAATCGAGAGCACCTTTCGAAAAAAATGGCAGGTGTTTCGAAAGAAAAATTCCAATTTGAACGCTTACATTCACGAGGACTATTCCGGTATTCGCGTGGTTCAAAGTTTTGCACGGGAGCGCCACACCAGCAGCACTTTCTTCAGTCTGGGAAAAGATTTAAATCATTCCTTTATTGGGGCCATTAAATTTGCCGACGGTTTCTGGTCCATGGTGGTTCTGTCCTGGGGATTCGGAACAGCCATTGTGTTTTGGGTCGGAGTTCGACTCATCGATACCGGCACCATCTCCATCGGAGTTTTGGTTGCTTTTATGGGATACATCACCATGTTTTGGCGACCGGTGATTAACCTTACGAATTTTTATAACGTAACCGTAAGCAATATGACCAGTGCAGAGAGAATTTTTGAAATCCTCGATACCCCTCCGGATATCGAAAACCGTGGCGATGCCAAAGAACTGCCCCCCATAGAGGGCAAGGTAACCTTTGAAAACGTAAGTTTTTCCTATGATCGGGAGGAACAGGTGCTGGATAATATCAGCTTTACTGTTGAAAAGGGGGAAACCATCGCTTTAGTTGGTCACACCGGTGCAGGAAAGACTACGATCATTAACCTTCTCAGCCGTTTCTATGACGTCACCCACGGCGTGGTGAAAATCGACGGCCATGATATCAACGAAGTTACCCTGGATTCCCTTAGAAGCCAGATGGCCATTATGATGCAGGATACTTTTCTGTTTTCCGGCACCGTTAAAGAAAATATCCGGTACGGAAAACCCGATGCCACCGATGAAGAGATTATCCGTGCCGCCAGCGTGGTTAATGCCCACAATTTTATTATGGCCATGGAAAATGGCTATGATACGGAGATCAATGAACGGGGATCGAAGCTGTCGATCGGGCAACGACAACTTCTAGCCCTTTCCCGAGCCGTCCTTAATGATCCCAAGATTCTAATCCTTGATGAGGCCACATCCAGCATTGATACGGAAACGGAAATCCTGGTGCAAAAAGGGATCCGCGCCCTTCTTAAGGACCGGACCTCCTTTGTGATTGCCCATCGGTTATCCACCATCAAAAACGCGGACCGCATTATGGTCATCCACGACGGTAAGATCATGGAAACCGGAAGTCACAATGAATTATTGGAAAACCAATCCATGTACTATAAGCTCTTTACTGCCCAGTACCAATTCCTAAAAGCCTAGCGGCAAGGGGGACAACGGGGGACAACGGGACGGAGTAATTGTCCCCCTTTCAATAACCAGCAAAAAGACAGCGGGACGGAGTAATTGTCCCTTTTAGAGATTCCTCTGAAACCAATCTCACAAGTAAAGAAAGAGTGCTTCCAATAAAAAAGAACTTAAACAGCTCATCCTAGCCTTTAAGTTCTTTTTGAGTCTTTTTTCATAGCTTTTATTTTTTACAGTTGTTGTTAAATAACGTCTTTGTTATGCTAAATCTTTTTCATAACCTCGTTTTTAAAATCTTAATTTTTATGTGCTCCATTTTTATAATCCTTCATTAACTCCCTTGCTTGCGCCTCATCCTCTTTGTGCACTTCCACTACCGCTGTGGTCATCTGGGCATTTTGCATCCTGCTGAAACCTTGAATTCTTGTCTTTAAGCGACATCTTATGCCTTTATCCCGCAAATACTGAAAAACTTGTTGCACTTCGGAAAAATTTTTCTGAGAACCTCCATAAAACTCCCGCCATTTACCTTTATCATGGATGAATATTGCAATAAACATCAATAGGCCTGCCAAGATTAATATCATCTGATAGGTTGTAAATTCCATATCTTCCAGCTCCTCTGATCTTGGGATCCTTAACGGCGTATTTGCACATGGAACAGGAGGACAATTACTCCGTCCCGCTGTCCTCCTCCGTCCGCTGTCCTCTTTGTTTTTTAAAAGTACTTTTCTTTTAATTCCACTAAATGGTGGAAAATATGATGCAGGTCTTCCCCTAGTTCTAAGAGTTCATAATGACTGCGATTGGCCTCTTCTTTTTTTGTTAAAGCACCTTTTCCCACTAATAATCCCAGTTTTCGATTAAGTTCTGTTGCACTGATAAATTCAATGGAATCCTGGATTTCTCCATAACTATGATGTCCCGATTTGATGGAATCCAATATTTCCGGAATCCACCGGGAACGAATCATGCCATGAACCTCTTCAAAGCTTTCGTCTACTCTAATCATTATAATTACCCCTTTTCTATATGACTTTAACAAACAAATTTGTGTCTAGAAAGAACTTTTGATTATTGTTATCATTATAATATAGAAAATATAAAAAACAAAGAAAAAAATGGAGGTAATGAAAAAAATGGAAAAATTAAATGTGTATTTATCAAATTTAGCGGTGTGGAATGTGAAACTGCATAATTTACATTGGAATGTGGTAGGAGTTCAATTTGTATCGCTTCATAATTTTACAGAAGAACTTTATGATGATGTATTCCAAAAATATGATGATGTTGCAGAGTATATTAAAATGAACGGTGGAGAGCCCTTAGCAAAACTGTCGGATTACCTGGATAAGACCACCATGAAAGAGCTTAATGAAACTTCCTACAAAACACAGGAAGTCCTTGAACATTTAAAAGAAGATCTTGAACTGATGAACGCCCTTGCGGTGGAAATTCGAAATGAAGCCGATGAAAAGGGAGATTTCGTTGCAGTAGGCATGTTCGAAGAACATGTGGAGTTTTACAAAAAGCAACTTTGGTTTATTGAAAGCATGCAAAAATAGTAAAGCAGTTAAAAATCAACCCCCCTATCCTGTTGGATAGGGGGGTTTTTATTTAATCTTTTTTATTTAGTTGTTTATTTCATTTCATCTGAAATTCCCGCCACACGGTCCTTCAGAGGGGCCAGTATTCTTTCTTTCTCTTCTTTGGCTCTTCCTTTTACAAGAAGTTTCAAGGCTATTTCCCCACCATAATCCATTCCCTGGCATCCCGCTAATAGTACCACGTCCCCGGGCTTAGCCTTTTCCATTACCCTTTCAATGGCTTCCGGCAGTTCTTTAACTATGGTTGTGGGTACTCCGGCGGCTTCGGTTACTTCCTCAAAAACCTTTCGCTCCTCTTGGGTTACCCGATCCTTCTCCATTACATGGGAGACACTTTCTGTAGCTAATAGCTCTGTAACTCCTAGCTTAGGCAGCCACTGCACCAAAGCCTCAGCGTTTTCCCGGTTCACCGCAATCCCTCGTTTTCCTCGGATCCCGTAGAGCACATGAAGTTTGTTATATTTCATTTCCTTTAAGGTTCCAAGGGTCATGTGGATATTCCCGGCATTGGCAAAGTGATCATCCACAACCGTAAAGTCGTCCTCATATAGAAATTCAAAACGGCGCTCCACACCACGAAATTCTTTAAATGATTTTTTTATCCCTTCCTTATCCACGCCCGACAGTAAACCGATTATGGCGGCTACTATGCTGTTGTATACCGAGTGAAATCCCGGTACCGAAAGGTTGATTTCGATTTCTCCCTTTGGGATGTTAACCCCTTTATGCTCAAGGTCCCGATTCACCACCAGGGTAAATACCCCTCTTCCCGTGGAAAGATCCAGGCGTTTCACGGAAAAATCTCCTCCGTGGTCCTCCACCCCAAAGGTAAACACCTTGGCCTTTGTTTTGGTAATTAATCCTTTTGAATAGGCATCGTCTAAGTTCAGCACCGCTGCACTGTCTTTTTTCGCCCGGGTAATCAGACGGGATTTTACTTGAAAGTACCGTTCAAAACTTCCATGGGAATCGATGTGTTCCCGGGAAATGTTGTTGAGGGTTACGATATCAAAATCCACGGCATCTACGCGATGAAGCTCCTGAGCCGACGAGGAAACCTCCATGGTCACATGGGAAACCCCTTCCTCTACCATACCGTTAAAATGTTTTTGAAGGTCTAAAGACTCCGGGGTGGTAAGCAGGGACGGGATCTTTTTATCTCCATACTGAACCATTACGGTACCGATAATACCCGCTTCAATGTTCTGGTCTTTTAATATTTTATGCGCCATGAAAGAAGTGGTGGTTTTTCCGTTTGTTGCAGTAATCCCTATAACCTGCAGCTTTTTTGACGGCTCATGATAAAACTTCGCTGCCATTTCAGCCAATGCAATGCGGCTGTTTTTTACTTGTATTTGCAGGATTGGAATCTCCGACTGTACATCTTCGACTATGGCCGCTGCAGCCCCTTTGTTTCGTGCAGCTTGTAAGTACTTGTGTCCATCGGTTTCATACCCTTTTATGCAAAAAAACAGATCCCCCGGTTCTACCTGTCCGGAATGATAACTAAGTCCTGTAATTTCAATACTCTTTTGACCCCGATTAATCTCCGGGCTCCGGCTTTTATTTTGTGAAGATTCAATTCCTTCCAGGATTTCTTCTAATCTCATAATTTTTCTTCCTCTCATTCATAATAATTCATTTTATCATAATTTCCCCAAGGGATAAAGCAAACATAAAACCGCCTCTTACCCAAGAGACGGTCTGTATTTAGCACCGAGTTATTCTTTTTCCCCATTTTCCTGTCCTCTCATCGGTTTTACTGTTCAGCAGTACTGTCCGCGGTTGATTTGTTCAGTCTGTTTTCCACTTCCTTTACCCACTGAACCACATTATTAAGTCCTTCTTGATTTAATTTTTCCGTGTTTTCCGTCACCTTAGCCACTTTTTTGATCATGGCTTTTTCGAAAAAATTCATTTTTGAAAAATCATAACTGTAACCGATATATTCTCGAATTTCCGCTTGATCATAAATGGTTTTCCCTACATACACCCGGTAATTTCGTTCTACTTCCAGATCATTACCCGCTGCAATAAAAAGACCATAGGGCTTGACTATCAAATTATGCTTTTCTTGGTCTAAAAAACCTCGCACTTCTTTTTGTATGTTTCCCCCATAAACGGAAGCTCCTATAAGAATGATATCATAGGCGCATACATCGGGACTTTTCTCTTCCTTAAGATTCACGATGTCTACTTCTCCCGGTAGTCTTTTGGATAGTTCTTCTGCAGCTTTACGAGTAGTTCCATATTTAGTTCCAAAGGCTATTAATGTTTTCATAATAATTCCTCCTGCTATTAAGATTAGTGGTTGCTACTGAACAACTCTTTGGGGTGTTGTGTTATTTATACCAAAAAATCTTCTTCGGAAACATATTTTCATCGCAATAGAACATGATATAATAAATACAAGATACAAAAACTATAAAAAGGGTATTAACAACATTATTAAGGAGGGATTATATGATTCATACGGATCAAATTTGTAAAGATGTATATTTTGTGGGTGTAAACGATCGGGAGACCAGACTTTTTGAGAACCTCTGGCCCTTGGATCGAGGGGTGTCTTATAACTCTTATCTCATTGTGGATGAAAAGGTGGCTTTATTCGATACCGTGAAAAATACAAAAATGGATGCCTTCATAAAAAAAATCGAAGGCATTCTTGGAGACCGGGAGGTTGATTATTTAATCATCAACCATATGGAACCGGATCATTCCGGAGCCATTAAGGACATCCGCCAGCGTTATCCCGACGTAAAAATCGTTGGGAACAGCAAAACTTTCGGCTTTATTGATAACTTTTACGGAGACCTGAGTCCCTACCATGAAGTCAAGGATGGGGATACCTTATCCCTGGGAAAACATGAACTGAAATTTTTCATGACACCCATGGTTCATTGGCCGGAAACCATGATGACCTATGAAATGCGTCAGGGCATTTTATTCTCCGGCGATGCTTTCGGAGGTTTTGGCTCCCTTGACGGAGGTATTTTTGATGATGAAGTAAATTTGGAGTTTTACATGGACGAAATTCGCCGTTACTATTCCAATATTGTCGGGAAGTTTGGACCCATGGTCCAGCGGGCAATTAAAAAGCTAAAAGACGCAGAAATTCCCCTGCATGTGATCGCCTCTACCCACGGACCGGTGTGGCGGAAAGATCCGGGCTGTATCGTGAACTATTATGATCGATGGTCCAGGGCCGAAACCGAAGAAGGGGTGGTAATCGTTTACGGATCCATGTATGGAAACACCCAGAAAATGGCGGATCTGATGGCCCGCAGACTTTCCGAGCGGGGAATTAAAAACATTCGTATCTATGATGCATCCAAGACCCATGTATCCTATATTATTAGCGATATTTGGCGATTTAAAGGGGTTATTCTCGGAAGCTGTGCCTACAATACCGGGCTGTTCCCCGCTATGCAGACGGTGGTTCATAAAATTGAAAACTCTCAGTTAAAGAATCGATATTTAGGGGTTTTCGGAACCGCCTCCTGGAGCGGTGGCGGTGTTTCCTCCCTAATGAGTTTTGCTGAGAATATCAAGTGGGAACTGGTGGATGACTCTGTGGAAGCAAAGTCTTCCCCCAAAAACGAAGATCTTGAGAAATGTTCGAATATTGCGGATGCCCTGGCAGATAAACTGATCGCCGAACGGGGCGGGGAGACCGCACCCTGCTAAATACTTTCATTTTTTTGATTACTCAGTTTTTTTTTCATAATCCCTTTACTTTTTTGTCTCAAGGGGATATTATGAAGATGAATATGTGGGCAGAGTAGTCGTTATGCGTTAAGTGTTAGAAGATGGGAAGTTGCTTCTAAACGAAGATTCTTATCGCGTTATAACGTCGCTTCCGCTGCTCCACCATTGGAGAGTTCATCAAATTTCTCTTAATGTTGGAGCTTCCATGCCTAACTTAAGAGAAAGGAGGTGGCCGTAATGGTTCACAACCAAAAATCACAGAAGCCCGATGTCTCCAGAGGTTCCGGAGCAAGGCTTCCTATTAAAACCTTAGTGACCTCAGCCTTACTGGTTTCCATGTCCGTGGTCATCGGACAGCTGTCCATGATTTTTGCAAATCACACCCTGCGCATCGGCATCGCCCGAATCCCCATTGTTATTGCCAGCATGCTTTTCGGACCCTTTGCCGGGGCCTTAGCCGGTTTTATTCAAGATATTGTCGGTGTAATGTTAATCGGTGGTGGCTTTCACCCCGGATTTACTTTAAGCGCGGTATTAGTGGGTATGATTCCGGGAATGGTTGTATGGTTTACTCGCAGTAAGCTTGGTAAGAAACAAACCTTTACCTGGTTTAATGCCGCAGTATCCACAGCTTTTGTATTCCTTTTTGTAAACCTCACCCTGGATACTTACTGGGCATCCACCATTTTAGGAGATGCCTATTTAGTGCTTCTTCCCCTTAGAGCAACGATCTACGGGCTTATTGCTGTAATAACCACAGTGGTTATTTTAACACTGTCCGGTGTGCTTGAATCCTTTAAGGAAAGTACACTAAAGCTTTAAACATGTGTTACTCACAGAAACAAAACCCTCAGGAAAGTCCTCTGTTTTCAGAGGGCTTTCCTCTATTTCGTAACAAAGGAGGTTGCCATGAAAAATCAAAACATTCCCCCTCTTATTAGCCGGGCCCGGGAATACGGCAGTATTCTCGGTCTTAAAACGATTCAGGCCTTACTGCGGGAACTGGACAATCCCCAGGACAAGCTACAGATTATTCATATTGCCGGTACCAACGGCAAAGGGTCTATCGCTTCTTTTTTTCAGGGTATGCTCATGGAAAATAATTATCAAACAGGACTTTTCACTTCCCCCTATTTCCAAGACCCCCGGGAGATGATTCAACACAACGGGGTCCGGATCTCCGAGAAGGACTTTGGAAAAACCTTGAAAGTATTAGAAAAAGCCGTTGAGAATATGGTGCAAAAGGGAAATCCCCATCCTACGGAGTTTGAAATTTATGTGGCGGCAGCTTTTTATTATTTTGCCCGGGTAACCATCGACTTTTTGGTTTTGGAAGTGGGGCTTGGGGGTCGGGAAGATGCCACGAACGTTATTAAAAAACCAGTCCTTTCCGTAATTTCTCAAATCGGTCTCGATCACACCCGTTTCCTCGGCAATACCCTAAAAGAGATCGCCGAGCACAAAGGTGGCATTGTAAAAGATGGAATCCCGGTTATTGTCTATCCTCAAGAACAGGAATCTCAGGAGGTACTGCAACGCATTGCATCGGACTTAAATAGTCCTTTTTTCTCCTTTGATCCTGAGCAGGTAATCCTTCAACACAGTTCTTTGCAGGGGCAATGCTTCTCCGTAGACTTTAGTGCCGCTGCAATTAGTGCGTCGCTGAGAAATGATTTTTCTCTTGATTTTCTTAAAAATACTGCTTACACCGATGTGAAAATCCGCCTACCGGGTAAACATCAAGTGCTTAATGCGGCTACGGCGTTACTGGGCATAAGGATTCTTGAAAAACAGCTTGCTCTTTCGATAAACGCCGGGAATCTTCTCAAAGGCCTCTATGATACAAAATGGCCGGGACGATTTGAAGTTTTGAATCTCCGTCCTTTAACCGTTATTGACGGAGCCCATAATGTCCCGGCGGTTAAATCCCTGAGGGAAACCCTAAAAGCCCATTGCGGTCAATATTCCATTACGCTTCTCCTTGGGATGTTGGAAGATAAAGACGTGGATGGCTTCCTCCAGGAAATCATGCCCCTTGTGGACCGGGTTGTTCTTACCAAACCGTTAAATCCCCGGGCCTTGAATCCCATGAAGCTAAAAGAAAAAATCCGCGCTTATGGCCTAGACATCATCGTAGAGCCCTCCATCTATAAGGCTTGCTTAGAAACCCTGGCCATCACCGGGCCTTCGGATATGATTTTAGGGATCGGATCATTGTACATGATCGGCGAAGCGCGGGAAGTTTTCCTTGAGCATTTCAACCACCCGCTGTAATCTTTTATCCTTATTTTTTTAACAACAGGGCTGCCCATCGAAAAACAATGATGCCCCTTTCCCCTTTGCCCGCAGGCTCAAAAACCCCGGAGTTCTGAATTTCAGAACTCCGGGGTTTTTACGGATTTTATAAACTTTTATCTGAGATCAAGGGATTCTTTCTTTTTTATTATTCTTTCATAAATTCTTTTTGCCTCTTTATAGGTTTTATTATCAATTGCTTTTTCTCCATACCGAACCTTGATATATATATTTCGAAATATGGAAAGCTCTTCCTCAGAATAATAGGACGCTCCCTTTCGCAGAATATCTACCGTGGTGTCGGAAGGCAGTAGAACCATCCCTTTTTCCATTAGGTCCATTAAAAACTCTTGATAATAAATCCTTACTCGATCTTCCTTGGACTTGGGTTTTAAAAGATTTTTAATCGACTTCCACAGGTTTCGATTTTTATTCGGCAGGATGACTTCTTTTCTTTCTGTATAGGTCTCAGTAGCCCCTCGGGTCACCGCTTTTCGCGAATAAATCTTGTATAGTGCAAAAAATATGAGTCCCAGGATTAAAATCCCCAGTAAGATCCTAAACACCGGACTATCTGACAAGGCATTTCCCTGTAAGCTGTCATGTACTCCTTCCATATCTCCTACAACATCTCCTGAACCTTCTTCTCCAAAGCCTTCAGGCTCTCCGCCCATATCTGTCAAAGTCGTAATAATATAATTTATAACACTTCCGATAAAATAAATCGGCCAATAAAATACCCATAATACAAAATCTATCAAGACATTATAGCCTATCCAAAGAAGGCTTCGCAGTTGCTGATAAAATCTTGTGAATACGCCCGTGCTTAAGGTTATGCTGAGGATTAAAATAATTCCCATGGCTCGAAAATTAATTTTTTTCAGCTGTTGAACGTCTCCCGTATGCTCTAAATAGCGAAGGCTTCGGAGCATTAATACTCCGGATAAAAGATAAATCAATAGATATCCCGCTGCAACATTATTAAAAAGCCTAAGACCTCCCATAATCACAGTAAAGAACAACAGCACCGATGTGATAGCGATCCCTACTCCAAACTCGAATTCCACACGATCATAGTGAGGATCTTCTCTGTTCTTATAAAAAAGAGTAATCATGAAGATTCCTACAAAAAGCAGGTATCCCATCTGGTATAGAGGAACTTCCACCAATGCGGGGAGCAGCACCCAGGGAATCAGTGCCCCGCCGAAAAGTCCGCTTCTCTTTTTTAATAACAAAGCCACTACGCTCATCACCACCGACCAGAGAAACAGGCCTCCGTAATGATTGCCCTCAAAAAATAATCGGAGAAAAACGTTCCCTACCATAAAGACCAATGATAATACATTCATTATATGGAGCAGGGTTAAGGTTTTTATTTTTTCCATAGAAATACTCCTTACTCTTCTATTGAAACCTTATAGGTTTCTATTTTTGGTGACACATCATTCAAGTAATCGTGACTCAGGGTAATCAAAACAATCTTCCCGGAGTTCCTCCGAAGTTCTTCCAGGCCCGGTAAATCTTCTTTTATGATAGTAGGGGTCACCAGTACGTAGGTTCTATTCCGATCGAGAGCCCCTTTCAATTCTTCCAATAAATTCCCAAAGGAGCTTCGGGAAAAATACTCGGCTCTCCCTAAGGATTCCAACAGTCCCCGTAGATGTCCCGGTCCATGACCGATATCCGTCAGGGTTTTCCCAAAGTACTGGTGTATGGTGGCTACATTAGTGGCCAAACCGTAGGGTATCCCTGTGGATTCAAACTCTTCAAGAATACTTCGGGTAATGGAAAAGCAGGTCTCGATTTTTTCCGGATCTTTGTTTCCCCAAATATGCTTACTCATGGCGGTATTCAGCACCACCACCGCGGTATGGTCCGTAGTAAAGTCAAAGTTTTTTACCAAAAGGTCTCCGGTCTTAAGGCTTGAGGGCCAGTGAATATGCTTTTCCGGTTCATTTCCCGTATATTCCCGAAGTCCCCGGTTCAGTATAGGGTCTTCAATAATCCAGCGATTCACGGAGATATCCCCATAATAATTCCCATAGGGTTCCAATATCTCATCCAGTGCAACGGCCTTGGGTAGTACCACCACTTCTTGATCGTTCTGATCATAAATTCGATTAACGGTTTGAAGCCCGATAAAATCTCCCGAAACCAATATGGCCTCTTGAAGAAAATGCCTTCCCCGTTTATGAGCCACCAACTTGTAGCTTCTTGTGATTCGCTGGTAGGGCATAAGGCTGAGTGTCATGGTATGCACCTTGGATAAACCGATATCCTGAACATTATTCTTATGAACAAAATCAAAATGCTTCGGATCCTTTTCCTTTACCTGTAAGAAAGATAAGGGCAGCCATTTTTGATTTTCCACAATGCTGTCTACATAAAAAGGTTCATCAATTTCTAAAACCAAATCTTTAATTTCTCTTCGGAACTCTAACTTATCCAAACTATACTCTTTCGTATATTGATTGAATATTAAGCCTAGAATGATGAAAATAATCAGTAATTGAATCATCCAATCCCCCCCTAACCTACTTTGCTTTCCGTCGGGGTATCAATATCCATTAAGATTTTCTCAATGCCGTCATAAAGATGACGATTCTTAAAAGAGCCCTTATATCCTATCCGATGGTTTAAAATATACCTTGCCATGGTTTTTACATCTTCCGGAATCATAAAATCCCTTCCCTGAATGGCGGCATAGGCCTGAGCCCCTTTATAAAGGGCAATGGTCCCCCTTGGGCTGACGCCGTAAAGAAGCCTTTGATCCTGTCGGGTTTTCTCAATAATGTCCATTATATAGTTTCGTACATCTTCCGATACCGCCACTTTTTTATAGGCTTCTCTAAGCTCATGGATTTCTCCCTCTTCAATTCGTGCCTCCAATGTTTCCAGGACATCCATTTTAAGGTTTCGATCAACAATGTCCAGCTCGTCCTCCCGTGAGGGATATCCCATGGAAATCCGCATAAAAAATCGATCCAGTTGCGCTTCGGGCAGAGGAAAAGTCCCATGGGTTTCGATTGGATTTTGGGTAGCGAGCACCATGTAAGGATCATCCAGTTTTCGAGTTTCGCCGTCAACGGTAATTTGCTGTTCTTCCATGGCTTCCAGTAAACTGGACTGGGTTCTTGGGGTGGCACGGTTAATCTCGTCCGCAAGGATTACGTTGGCAAACATGGGTCCTTTACGAAATTCAAAATCCTTTGTTTTTTGATTGTAAAAATGAATTCCCGTTAAATCCGACGGCAGTAAATCCGGCGTGAACTGGATTCTTTTAAACTTTGAACCGATGGTTTTTGCAAAGGAACGTACCAGCTTGGTTTTTCCAAGGCCCGGTGCGTCTTCTAACAGCACATGCCCTTCACAAATGAAGGCCACGGTTAAAAGCTCAATGATTTCGTCTTTTCCGATAATCACCTTGGATACATTTTCTACAACTTTACCTCGAAAATTCTTTACTTTTTCAATACTCATATCTTTGGTCCCTAAGGACCCACCCCCTTTATTTTTCCTGTTTCCACCTCTGATAAAAATGTACTGGTGTATATATAATTTTTTTTATATGATATTTTTCATTTTATAACAAATATTCAAACAATACAATGGTCTCCTATAAAAAAGGAGAATTCTCCAAGAACTTATATAATAAACCCTGTGGGTTGTACTCTACCAACGAGTAATCCACAGGGTTTTTATAAATCTATATCTTCTTACCGTTTGATATCTCTTACTCTTTTGGGTTTTTCTTCTTCGGAGCCAGAGCGTGTATGGATTCTCCTTTAAGACCCATTACCGCCTCTGCAAAACCTTCACTCATCGTGGGGTGGGCATGTACGGTTCCGGTAATGTCATCGATTCTCATACCCTTACTTACGGCAAGTACGCCTTCGTGTATTAAATCCGATGCATTCAGTCCCATAATGTGAACCCCTACAATGGTATCGCCATTGGCAATGACTTTGATGAATCCTTGCGTGTCTCCCATGGCTAAGGCTTTTCCGTTTCCTCCGAACATAAACTTGGAAGTAACATAGTCCAGCTTTTTCGCTTTTGCTTCTTCTTCACTAAGACCAACGGTTGCCACTTCCGGCGAAGTGAAAATGGCACTTGGAATTACTGAACCGTTGTGAGTTATTCGTTTATTCATTGCGGCCTCTGCAGCTATGATTCCATGATGTGAGGCTTCATGGGCAAGCATAATGCCTCCGGTCACATCTCCAATAGCAAATATTCCTTCCACATTGGTCTCATAATTATCATTGACCTCAATCCCTCTTGGGCTGTGATTGATCCCTAAGGTTTCTAAGTTCATTCCTTCGATATTGGGCCTTCGCCCTATGGCGACCAATACCTTTTCACAATTAAGGATCAGTTCTTTTCCTTTTTTCTCACCGACCACTTCGATACTGCCGTCTTCCATAACATTAAGCTCATTTACGGAAGCATTATTATAGATTTTCATTCCCTGTTTTTTTACATAGGCTTGCAATCTTTTGGATAAGTCGCTGTCCAAACGGTGGAGAATTCGATCGTTGCGTTCCACCACGTGAATCTCGGTACCCATAGCATGGAAGATGTTGGCAAATTCCATGCCGATTACGCCTCCCCCGATAATTACAAGGGATTTGGGAATATGATCAAAATTAATAATCTCATCGCTGGTCATAATACTGGGATGCTCACTTTTCATATTTTCCGGTATAAAGGGGGTGGCTCCCGTAGCAATGATGATATTTTTTGTCTCAAGACTTTCAAACTCCCCATCAGGTTTCTTTACTACAACAGTGCTTCGATCCTTTATTTCTGCATTTCCATAAATAGTTTCAACCTCGTAGGAGTTTAAAATTCTCCTTACCCCATCCACCAGCTTAAAGACCACTTCGTCTTTTCTTTTATGAATCTGAGGGATATCTATGGTAAAGCCACCCTCGAGGTTTACTCCAAATTCTTGCATGGTACTGACCGAGTGAATCATTTCCGCATTTTTAAACAACGCTTTGGTAGGAATACAACCTTTGTTTAGGCAAGTGCCTCCCAGGTTTTCTTTTTCTATTACTGTCACAGAAGCACCCAGTTGGGCAGCACGAATAGCCGCTACATAACCACCGGGGCCCCCTCCAATTATAATCAAGTCTTTCATTAAAACTGACACCGCCTTATGATTTTATTCTTCCGGTTCCCACCGTACGATAGGATTCCTTGCTGCGCCCACTTCATCCAGCTTTCTTACCGGCGTGGTATGAGGCGCGGTTTTTACAAGCTCCGGATCATTTTTAGATTCTTCCACAATAGCCTTCATAGCTTCGATAAAGTCATCGAGCATTTCTTTAGATTCGGTTTCCGTCGGCTCCACCATCAACGCTTCATGCACAATGAGGGGGAAGTATACGGTTGGTGGATGGTGACCATAATCCAACAGTCGTTTCGCAATGTTTACCGTCGGCATTTCTGCAATATCCGTATTAATTCCCGCGAGCACAAATTCATGCTTGCAAGGTCGGTCCACCGCCAGTTTAAAGTGATCCTTCAGAGAGTACATTACATAGTTCGCATTGAGGACCGCCACTTCGCTGGCCCGCTTTAATCCATTGTAGCCCATACTTAGGATATAGACGTAAGCTCTTAGATATATTCCAAAGTTTCCGTAGTAATTTGAAATCTTACCCACGGATTTTGGAGCATCATAGCTTAACTTATAACCCGCTCCCTTCTTCTCTACAAAAGGTACCGGTAAATAAGGAATCAATCGCTCTTTCACTCCTACGGGACCGCTTCCGGGACCACCGCCGCCATGGGGGGTTGTAAAGGTTTTGTGCAGGTTAAGATGAACAATATCAAAGCCCATATCCCCGGGTCTTGTTATTCCCATAATCGCATTGGTATTGGCTCCGTCATAATAAAGGAGTCCGCCGGCCTCATGAACCATTTTTGCAATTTCCTGAATCTGCTTTTCAAACAGGCCTAAGGTGTTGGGGTTTGTAAGCATAAGTCCCGCCACATCATCGCCCATAGCCTCTTGTAATGCATCCAGATCCCCTTCACCGTTTTCTTTCGATTCGATGGTTACTACTTCCAGTCCTGCCATGGCCACACTGGCGGGATTTGTACCATGTGAAGAATCGGGAACGATGATTTTTTTTCTGTTGTGATCTCCCTTGTCTGCATGGTAGGCTTTCATCAACATCAGTCCAAGCATCTCACCATGGGATCCCGCAATGGGTTGCAGGGTCATTTTATCCATCCCCGTTATTTCACAAAGCATTTGGTCCAGATTATCCATCAGTTCCAGATTCCCTTGTACTAGAGAATCATCCTGCATCGGATGGGTTTCCGTGAAATTCGGCAGTCTTGCCATATCTTCATTAATTTTCGGATTATACTTCATGGTGCAGGAACCCAGAGGATAAAATCCGGTATCCAACCCATAGTTCCGGTTAGAAAGGTTGGTATAATGTCGCATTAAATCCACCTGACTTACCTGGGGAAGCTCCGGAGCTTCCCCCCGCAAGGCTCCCTTCGGCAAAAAGCTTTCTAAGGATTCTTCCGGCACATCCACTTTGGGGATTTCAAAAGCTCTACGATCGGGGTTCGAAAGTTCAAAAATTAGCGTTTCGTATGTTTTCATTTTAATCCCTCCAATACCTGAACAAATTGATCCATTTCTTCTTTTGTCCGTTTTTCCGTTACTGCCACTAAAAGAGCATTTTTAAATTGTTCTCCGCAAATTCGAAGCTCAATGCCTCCAAGAATTCCTTCTTTTAGGAGAGCCTCTTTCCCCTTTGCCGCAGGAATATCACTGGTAATACCGAATTCCATAAAGAAAGGCTTATCATATACAGGCTTGAAGTTCGTTTTTTCTAAAATTTGATTGTATAAATAATGGGCCTTTTGGGCACTCTGGGTTGCCACCTCAGCAATGCCTTTTTTGCCGAGGGCTACCATATACACACTGGCTGCTAAGGCATTTAAGGCTTGATTGGTACAAATATTGGAAGTGGCTTTTTCCCTTCGAATATGCTGCTCTCTTGTTTGCAGGGTTAAGACAAATCCTCTTTTTCCGTCTTTATCTAGGGTTTGTCCTGCAATTCGGCCGGGCATTTTACGAATCAACTTCTTCGTTGCCGCTAAAAATCCGAAATAGGGTCCGCCAAAGTTTAGACCGTTACCCAGGGACTGACCGTCTCCTACGGCGATGTCCGCACCGTAATCTCCCGGTGATTTCAAAACCCCTAAGGTGATAGGATCCACACTCATAATCAGTAAGGCTTTGTTTTTATGGGTCAGTTCTACGATTTCTTCAATTTCGTCCTCTACCAAACCGAAAAAATTCGGGTTTTGCACGACTACTCCCGCAGTGTTTTCACTGATTTTTTCTTCTAAGGCAGCCTTTGAGAAAGTTCCTTCATTAGTGGGAACCACCACAAGTTCTAAGTCCTTAAAGTGTAGATAGGTTTTCAGTACCCTTAAGGTGTTTGGATGAATATTGTCGGGAACAATAATCTCTTTATTTCGGGTTTTATCCACTGCCATAAATGCGGCTTCCGCCACGGCACTGGCCCCGTCGTATAAGGATGCATTGGAAACATCCATTCCGGTTAAGTTGGTAATTAGGGTCTGGTATTCGAAAATTACCTGTAAAGTACCCTGACTGATTTCCGGTTGGTAGGGGGTATATGCGGTATAAAACTCGGATCTTGAAATTACATGGTTGATCACTGAAGGAATGTGTCGGTCGTATACACCGCCCCCAAGGAAGTTAACCAGTTCCTTCCCTTGGTTTTTCCCTCCGAGTTTTTCCATGTGTACTTTAATTTCCGCCTCCGTCATGGCGGGTTTAAGGTTTAAGTCCCGGTTCAAACGAAGTTCCTTTGGAATGTCTTCAAAAAATTCTTCGATGGAATTAAAGCCGATGGCTTTAAGCATGTCCTTTTCATCTTGGGGCGTGTTGGCTATATAAGGAAACATATTTACTCCTCCTCAATAAAGTCTTTGTACTGAACTTCTGATAAGAGGTCCTCTAATTCTTTTTTGTTGGTAATTTCCACTTTAATCATCCAATTTTCCATGGCATCTTCATTTACCAGCTCCGGGGCATCCTCTAACTCTTCATTGACCTCCAGAATTTTTCCGCTGATGGGCATATAAAGATCCGAGGCAGCTTTTACCGATTCTACTACCCCAAAATCGTCTCCCTGTTCGAAGTCTTCGTCAACCTCGGGAAGCTCAATAAATACGATATCACCCAGTTGTTCCTGGGCATAATCACTGATTCCGATTGTTGCATGATCTCCTTCTACCTTAACCCATTCATGTTTCTTCGTAAAAAATAATTCACTCATTCAAATTCCTCCCTTTGATTTTTAATTGATTATTGGGATTGCTCCCCGGTACAGTTATAATGTATTTTTATCCAAATCTATTGGATTCAATCCTTATTTTAAAAATCTTTTTGAAATAATCGTTGCCTCAATCTTACGTTTCCGAACTTTGATTTCAATGGTGCTTCCCATTTTGCTATGTTCGATGTCTACTAATGCATTACCGATGCTCTTTCCTAAGGTAGGGGACAGATAGCCCGTGGTTACATAACCGATCTTTTCCTCTCCTTTGAATACTTCGTATCCTTCTCTTGGAATTCCTTTTTTCATCAGTTCAAAGCCAACGATTTTTCGCTGGAGTCCTTCTTCTTTTTGTTTCTGAAGGGCTTCTTTTCCAATGTAGTTATCTTCGGTAAACTTCACGAAAAATCCCAGTCCTGCTTCCAGGGGGGTAATCTCTTTGGATAGCTCGTTTCCATAAAGAGGCAGTCCGGCTTCGAATCTCAGTGTATCCCTAGCCCCTAGTGCTGCGGGTTTAATGCCTTCCTCTTCTCCTGCATGTAAAATCTCCCGCCATAGTTCCCGGGCATCCTCCGGCTTCATATAAACCTCAAACCCGTCTTCTCCCGTATAGCCGGTTCTGGATACCAGACAGTCTTTACCCTTGATTTCAACACCCTCTTTGAAGGTGAAAAACGTAATCTCTTTTAAGTCAGTATCCGTAAGCTTTTGCAGTATGGCTTCCGCTTTCGGTCCCTGAATAGCTACTTCCGCAACTTCATCGGATTCGTTTTCAATCTCTACATTGTAATTGCTTTGATGGTCCTTGATCCATTGAAAATCCTTTTCAATATTTGAGGCGTTTACCACAAGATAGTAATGCTCTTGGTCATACTTGTAGACTAATAAATCGTCTACCACGCCTCCATCGGGATAACACATGAAAGTGTATATGATTTGGCGATCCTTCAGGGACTTAATATCATTCGTCATTAAATACTGTACGAAAGCCTCGGCCTCTTGTCCCCGTATACGTATTTCTCCCATATGGGACACATCAAACAAACCTGCTCGCTCCCTGACAGCTTGATGTTCCTGTAAAATTCCTTCATACTCTATGGGAAGTGCCCAACCATGAAAATCCACTACTTTTCCCTTGGCATTTATATGCTCTTCATAAAGGGGGGTCTTTTTTGCATTTTCCATAATTTATTACACTCCTTTCTGTAAACTCTTTAAAGATTGATCTGGTAATCCTTTCTATAATTGTGATTATAGTATAGAAGACTGAATAATTCAACTGTTAAAAAAATAACTATTAAAGACTGGTTATTCAGTTGTAACAGTTATTATAATTAGGTATGATAAAGAATATTCTTTTGTGCATTAACTACAAAGCCCCCGATCAAGATGGCGCTTGAGGGGGCTTGATTCGTTTTTGGTTTTTTTTATTCTTCGGTTTTTCCATCTCTCTTTTTATAATAAGGATATCCCATGAATATCGCAGGTTTCAACCATATTCTTTGACCAAATTCCTGCTTGTACTTCTCCGATATGAGCCTTTTGAAGAAAAAACATACAAATTCGGGACTGTCCGATACCGCCGCCGATGGTCAGGGGAAGGGTGCTGTCCAGTACCCTTCGATGATATTCCAAATCCTGCTTCCACAGCTCGTCCTTTTCCTTTAGCTGTTGCGCTAAGGCTTTATCATCCACCCGGATCCCCATAGAGGAAAGTTCTAACGCTCCTTGCAGCGGCTCGAACCAAAACAGGATATCTCCGTTTAAAGACCAGTCGTCATAATCCGCTGCTCTGCCGTCATGTTTTTCTCCACTTTTAAGTTTTCTCCCGATCTCCATTAAAAATACTGCACCTTTCTCTTTTGTTATGGCGTCTTCCCGTTCTCCCGGACTAAGTTCCGGATAACGGTCTTCCAGTTCCTGGGTTGTTATGAACGTTATCTTATCGGGAAGAGTGGGTTTTAGTTCAGGGTAGGTGCCCGCCACAAGTTTTTCCGTATCTTTGAAAACTTGATAGAGCTTCTCGACCATCTCTTTTAGGGTTTCCTTTGACCGTTCCTGCTTTGTTAAAATCCGTTCCCAATCCCACTGATCAACATACACCGAGTGAGTGTTATCAAGTACTTCGTCCCTTCGAATGGCATTCATATCCGTATAGATCCCTTCTCCGGGCTGAAAACCGTAACGGTACAGGGCCATTCGCTTCCACTTTGCCAGGGAGTGAACAATTTCGACCTGTGCATGGTCCAAATCCTTTACATCAAAGGCCACGGGCCGTTCGACCCCGTTTAAGTTATCGTTCAGCCCCGTTTCCGGACTTACAAATAGCGGTGCCGATACCCGTGTTAAGTTTAAGGCCATTCCTAATCTTCGTTCAAAATGATCCTTCACTTTTTTTATCGCCACGGCGGTTTCCCGAATATCTAAGGGGGTTTTATAGCCCTTTGGTAAAATCAGTCTTTTTTCTCCGTTCATTTTACTCTCTCCTTTAGCTTTTTTTATACTTATCCCATTACTTCAAAGTCATGCTCATTATATAAGTTACCCGGCAATTTTTTAATCTGGAAATAATTACTCTTTGTTATATAAAAAAACCTCTCCTCCTTTAAAATAAATTTAAAGGACGAAAGGTTCAAGTTTCGCGGTACCACCTTTATTGGCTCAAATAAGCCCACTCATGATCTCTACGGATTGGTCATCGATAGAGTCCCTGTGTAACGGCAGGATCCGACTAAGCCTACTCTGGATAAACCATTTGGGTTAGTAACTCCGAGATGTTTTTCAATACCCTCTTCATACCGGGTTCTCACCTTCCCCGATTCTCTGTGAATCCGATGAATATTTACTCTTCTCATCATAGTCTTTATTTTCTCTAAATTATCTTTCTAAATTAATAGTATTATAGTCTCTTCCACGGTCGCTGTCAAGTATAAAAATAGATTTTTATGAATAACTTTTCTTTTTACGTCTTTTTTGCCTGCTGGGTACGTAAAATCCCTTTGAAATCCTCTACATCCATGGGCCGGTACATATAATATCCCTGTCCCACGTCACAGCCATACTTTTTCAGGATTTCCCATTGTTCTTTCTGCTCAATTCCTTCCGCCACGGTTTCGATCCCGAGACTTTTTGCCATATCAATTACGGATTTTACAATCGCCTGTTCACTATCATTTTTTACAATACCGTCAATAAAACTTTTATCAATTTTAAGCTTATCAATCGGTAAACTTTTCAAGTAACTAAGAGAGGAATATCCCGTTCCGAAATCGTCTAAAGCCACCTTCACTCCCATGGAACGTATACTGTTCATGATTTTCACGGCATAATCCAGATTATTCATAATTACACTTTCTGTAATCTCCACTTCCAGTAATGGTTTCTCAAAACCCGAGTCCTCCATTACTTTTTTGATGTTGTCCAGAAGTCCGTTATGTAAAATCTGGGGAACCGATAAATTTACTGAAATCGGCACAGGTTGTATCCCCTCAGCGAATAACCTCTGATTAAATATACAAACCTCTTTCAATACCCGCTCTCCAATGGGAACAATAATACCCGTCTCCTCTGCCACAGGAATAAATTCCCCCGGGGAAATTCTTCCCCTTATTTTATGGTTCCACCTTAATAAGGCTTCTCCGCCGATAATCCGTCCGGTTTTTACTTCGATCAGGGGTTGAATCTGTATCATAAATTCTTCTTTTTCCAAGGCCATTCGTAAATCACTTTCAAGAATAATGTTATCCCGTATTTTCTCATTCACTTCCCGGGAATAAAAACGCATGCGGTCTCTTCCATTATTCTTTGCTTCATACATGGCTGCATCGGCATTTTTTAACAGGGTATCCTTATCCTGTCCATGGTCGGGAAAAATGGCAACCCCTATGCTTCCTGTTATGAGAAATTGATACCCCTTTACCGTACTTTCCTCCTTTAGTATATTCAAAAGTCGATTGCCGGTTTCATAAATCTTATTTCGATCTGGATTTCCGGTTTTTACCACAACAAATTCATCCCCGCCAAATCTTGTAAGGGACTCTCCCTCTTCTAAATTTTCCTGTATTCTTTTGGCAATCTCCTTAAGAAAGCGATCTCCCATCTCATGGGTAAGAATATCATTGACCTTCTTAAAATTATCTAAATCAATCAGTAGAATCGCCATTTTTTCTTTGCTATCCCTATTCATTTTAATCTGCTCTTCCAGGTATTCCCCCAACCAAAAACGGTTTGGTGCTTTTGTGGTGCTGTCATAATAAGCCATGGTTTGAATTTTTTCTTCCTGAATCCTTTCCTCCGTAATATTGGTATGGGAGCCACAAACTCTAAGGGGGGTTCCGTCGCTGTCCCAAATAGCTTTCGCCTTGCTGAGGATCCATATGTATTGCCCTTTTTGATTCCGTATACGGTATTCCGATTCATAGCTTTGGGTTTCACCTGCCAGGTATTGATCTAATACTTTTTTTACTCTCGGAACATCCTTCGGGTGAATTAAATTAAACCAGTCCTTTTGACTGTGAATTTCCTGAGCATCCTGGTATCCAAGGAGTTCCCGAGGTTTCGTAATAAGAAACCGGTCGGTCTTTACGTTCCAGTCCCAAAGTCCGTCCTTTGAACCTTCCAGAGCCAGTTGATAGCGCTCTTTTAATACCCGTAAATTCTCCTGATTCTCCTCTAAGGTTTTATATTTTTCTTCCAGGTCTTCCTCGGTTGAAATCAGTTCCTCATGAAGGGTCTCTAACTCCTCGTAATTTGCGGCAAGCTTTTCATAAAGGGTCTTCATAGCCTCAGTATTTCGTCGAATGAACCAGTATAACAACACACCGGTTACCCCTACATACACCCACCCTTTAACGGTCTGGGCCATGGTTAAATAAGGGGTTCCCCTTAGGGTATAATCGACTAATTGATCAGAAAAGGCGATCCATAAAAATCCGGCTATCAGGTACACCGTAGTTACACTTATTGGGAAGTTTTGAGTTTTCCGACGTAAAACCTGGTTCCTCTGAAAAAAACCTTCATTTGCTTTTTGAAATTCCTGATGCTTATCCATTCGTTCACATCCTTAGCCTTGGCATCCATGCCGGTATTTTAAATCCTCATTTAATCTATTGTTTCTCGGGACGTCCCTATCCCCTTTAGACTTTTGCGATGTAGTCTGTACACCGACCCTTTATTTAAGCAATTTTCTTTTTTGATACAGGTCCTTTCCTTATTATATATCCCTTGACTCATTAAAGAAACAATTATTCTTCTCAAAGAATTTTAATATTACTATAACAAAAAGAAAAAAACCCTCTATAGGGTTTTTCGGCTTATTTCTTCCATTCCTTTAGATAGGCTTTTAAATCTTTAATGGTTCCGGAAAATACAAATACTTTCATAGGGGTTCCTCCTTTTATAGACTCTTGGCCGAGTCAAACGTTTGTTCTTGTATTCTCATTATACTCGAACGTTCGTTCCTTGTAAAGAGGTATTTTATTTTTTTATTTTTCATCATCCACTAAATGATGTTTGTTTGCATAAACCGCAGCCTTGGTGCGGTCTTCCAGTTCCAACTTTGATAGAATGTTGCTCACGTGGGTTTTTACGGTTTTAATGCCGATAAATAGGGTCTCGGATATTTCTTTGTTGGTTTTTCCACGACCCAGTTCCAAAAGCACTTCATATTCCCTTTCCGTTAGAATTTCATGTTTTTCCGCCTTTTTCCGGCTGCTTTTCAGCATAACCTGGCTCACTTTTCCCTCTAGAACCGATTCTCCTTCATAGGCTTTTTTTATGGCCCGAACAATATCCTCGGCTTTTGTGGTTTTCAGTAAGTAACTGAAAGCTCCCGCTTCTAAGGCGGGCATTACTTTATCTTCCTCAATAAAACTGGTCAGCACGATAATCTTAACTTCCCAGCCTCTTTCCTGAAAAGCCTCGGTTATCGCTTTGGTGGCTTCAATTCCGTTCATCCCTTCCATTACCAGGTCCATCAGAATAACATCGGGTTTTCTCTCAAGTGCCATTTCCACGCCTTCTTTTCCGTTACCGGCTTCCCCTAGGATTTCAATGGCTTCATCGGTGGATATGTATGCCCCGAGGCCCATCCTTACCATTTCATGGTCATCCACAAGCATTACTTTGATTTTTTTTTCCAAAACTGACCCTCCCATCATTCATTTTTTTAGATTCCTGCCGGATCATTTCGTGATTTTTTTGAAAGTACTTTGTAAACCCACGGGAACCCGAACTTCAATTCTTGTGCCTTTATCAGGAAAAGAAATCACATCAAAACGACCCCCAAGTTCTTCAATGCGCTCCCGCATGGTGGCCATTCCGTAAGAGGATTTTTTGCTCTCTGAATTTTTAATGCCCACTCCATTGTCTTCAATAATTAGGGATAATACCTTTTCTTTTTGAAAGAGTTTCACGGTAAACTTACTGGCTTTAGAGTGACGAAGAATATTGGAAATGGCCTCCTGGGTAACTCTGAAAATATTATTTTCCAATCCGGGAGCTAAACCTTCAATGTTATTCAGTTCCTGATGAATTTCGATATTTTCATGCTTATTATCTAATTCGTCAAGGAGCCTCTCAATTCCTTCTTTTAGACAATGTTCTTCCAAATTTACGGGACGAAGATGCATAATCAAGGCTCGGAGTTCCTGTTGGGCCATGGATACCATCTTTTCGATCATTTTAAAGTATTTTTTCGCCTCTTCGGGACGCTTATCCATTAATTTTGGAATTGCCGCCACTGTCGTATTGATGGCGAACAGTTGTTGGCTGATGGCGTCATGGAGCTCTCGGGCAATCTTTCTTCGTTCCTCCGAGGAGGCGGCTTCCTCGGCACCGGCCAACAATTCTTCATTTTGATTAATCAATCGTTGTAAGGACTCCACCTGTTTTTCCGTTCGCTGGGCCATACGGTTAAATTGATTACTGATTTCTTCAAGTTCAATATATCCTCGAATCCTGAGGCGGTAATCCAGTTTTCCCCGGGAAAGTTTTTCGTTGGCGTCCCGAATCACGTGCAGTAATTTTCGAAGGGTTCTTCCTACGGGAAGTCCAACCACTATGGTGGCTCCTATGGAGGCGAATAACCCGATGATTCCGAAAATGAAGAGAAAGCGGAAATATTCTCGGGATAAAAATGAAATTCCCAGACGTTCCTCCAGATAATTGTTACTCATTCCCTCCGTAAGCAGTAGACTGAGTACCAACACTCCCAGCAGGGAAAAAATAACAGTGATCAATCCATTCATCCAGAACTTTTTCACAATATCAAACTGTACGCTTTTTCCTTCCATGGTACGCACAAAAACATTTTTCAGAAACTTCATGTTATCCCACCCTTTTTACAGAAACCTCTCCGATATTTACCGATGCGTTGATTCGAACTTTTTTAAGGGCCTCATCATAATCCTCGCTGCGATAACACAGTAAATTGGAAGATACGCCGGAACGACGATTTTTGTGATGTCTTGAAAACTCCTGTTCCTCTCCAAAAATTTCCACGCTGCCAATATTCACATCGGCGGAAACATCAATAGCCAGATCTTCAGGAACAATAATTTGCACACTGCCTACCCATCCGGAAAGGTTTACATAGGTTACCCCTTCTTCCAAAAGAGCTGTGGTAAGGTCCATATAAACTTCCCCTACCCCTAGACTGTAGCTGCTGTTTTCCAATGCCCAGGGTCGGTCCCCTAAACGAATTTCTCCCACGAAGTGGAATCGCTCCTTACCGGCTTTTAAATCTTCGAAGCTATACGTCTTCGAACCGTTTCCATACTTGCTCTTTGTGGATTTATACCCATATTTCCCAGAATCCTTCGCATATTTTTCCTTAATTTTCGATTTTTTTTCCTGTTGTTTTTGCTTGATCCGCTCTTTTATTTCATCCTTTGAAAATCCTTCCCCTTCATGGCTTTGACTGTATGAAACTTTTTCATCCTCAAACGCTTCCCGGAATTCCTGATACTCGTCGTTGTCCTTATCACTAAATCCTTCCCGTTCTTCTTTTCCGTTGAACTCAAATTCTATAGCATTGGACTTGAAAAACACTATACTCAGGCCTACATAAATAATAAATATGGAAAATACGATACCCCAAAGACCGATACTCTCTGTTGTAATAAATTGGGCGCGGTTCTCTAAGAGCACGCCGCCGATGATGATGAATCCTAAGGACCAGTAAATTCGATTGAATTTTCGTCTATTGCTTACTTTCAAAAATAACCCTTCCACCAGTCGATAGGCCGCCCAAAGTATGATGACTGTGGGCCAATAAGTTGTAATCAGCTCCCGAAGACCTACAGGTATCACCCCTATATTCGTCAGTAGATACAAAACACCTATAGTTATTAATAAAATCCCCATAAAGGATTTCCCGAAATTCATCTTCATCCTTTCCACTCCTTTCTTTTTTTTGTTTGTACGTTCAGTATACGTCATATCCTCTTTTCCTCCAATACCCTTGAGACGGTTTTTTTCTCCGTCTTAAGGCGGAGAGTATAACCCTTGAAATACCCTACAAAAATTGGACAGAACCCTTTTTTTTTGTTATGCTTACTAAGAATATAAATATAAAGGAGCGTTTAATTTTATGACTAAAGAAAACAAAGTATTAGCCGTAGTGGAAGGCCGAGAAATTACCCAACAGGACGTGGACGCCTTATTAGGATCCTTAGATCCTCAACGAGCCATGCAATTTCAATCAGAAGAAGGCAAGAAGACTCTTGTGGAGGAACTGGTAAACCAGGAGCTGTTTTTCTTAAAAGCTAAGGAAAACAACATGGAAGAAGATCAGGAATTTCAACAGGAGCTTGAAAAAATCAAAGATAACTTCTTAAAACAGTATGCCATCAATAAAACCATTAAAGATGCGGAAGTAAAGCCTGAAGAGGCGGAAGTTTTCTATGAAACCAACAAGGAACAGTTCCAGGATCCTGAAAAAGTTGCGTGCAAGCACATCCTTATGGATGATGAAGAAGCCTTGGCGAAAGTAAAAGGCGAAATCGATGCTGGTACTATCAGTTTTGAAGATGCGGCAAAGGAACATTCCAAGTGCCCATCAAAAGAACAAGGCGGAGACCTTGGCGCATTCCCTAAAGGAAAAATGGTGCCGGAATTTGAGGAAGCGGCTTTTAACATGGAAGAAGGATCCATCAGTGCTCCGGTTAAAACCCAGTTTGGTGTACATTTAATCAAAGTGGAAGAAAAGACCGAAGCTTCCGTAAAGTCCTTCGATGAAGTAAAGGGACAATTAATGCAAAACTTGCTTATGCAAAAACAACAAGCTCTTTATACAGAAAAAGTTAAAGAGTACAAAGAACAATTCAATGTGGAAATGAATCTGTAGTTAACAGCTCCATAAACATTGAATTACAAAAACCCTCCAATCGGAGGGTTTTTTATTTGTAAGATGGTTTTATCTATGCAATTTTTATTCCCTCGGAAGGGAAAAGAAAAAACAGGCTCCTTTGCTTGACTCACTCCTGACTCCGATGGTTCCTCCATGGGCTTCTATGATTTTTTTTGAAATAGCCAGCCCCAACCCGGTACTGGTATTTTCCATAGATACAGGCTGTACTTCCCCTTTGAAAAACTCTTCAAAAATCCGCTCCTGCTCTTCCAGGTCAATGCCCGGACCCTGATCCTGTACTTCCGTAACGATCTCCCCATCAATTTTATATACCCGCAGTAAGACTTCCTGTCCCTCATGGGAAAATTTCAATGCGTTTCCCACTAAATTACTGATCACCTGAATGATTTTATTTCGATCGATTAAAAGTTCAAGGCTTCTTTCTTGTATTTCAAGCCTTAAGTTTACAGACTTCTCCTTTGCGGCAAACTGATTGTATTTCAAGGCCTCTTTTATGACTTCTGCGTAGTCCTGCATTTCCTGACAAAGCTTATCTTTACCGGTTTCTATTTTATAGATATCCAAAAAATCCTCCACAAGACGCATCATATATTCACTGGTTTTGTAAATTTCATCCACATAACCGCGTTGCTCTTCTTTCAGATTTTCCTCTTCAGAAAGAACATAGGCTAACGACTGAATGGCTCCGATAGGATTTTTTAAATCATGGGATACGGTTCCCAAAAACCGATTTTTGATTTCATTTAATTGTTTCAGCTTCTGTTTTTGTTCTTCCATTTCGGTGATGTCATCAATTATTAAAAGAGCCATTTCCTCATCCATATATTCGATGGGTTTTGCGGTAAATTGAAAATGCTTTTTTACTTTTTTTCCGTCAATATAAATCTTTCTTGTAGCCCTTTCTTTCAAGGTCTCCCCCTGCAGGGCCCTTAACATGCTTTGACGGAACACGCAAATTTCACAGTGGGCTGTACTTCCGCAGTCCTGCTTTTGAATAACGGTATTACTACAGTCAATCACATTCCCAAAGTATTCCTCATAAATCTTTTTCTCTTTTCGATAGGCAGACATTTCAAAAGCGTTATTCACCCGTTTAATTTTCAGGTTCTGGTCCACTACAAATATTAGGGAATTCACATGATTAATCACGGAATTTAAAAACTCTTTAGATTCTTGTAATGTTTCCATCCGGGTATCTTCCATCAAACTACCTCCATAATTTTATTGGGTGCTTTCTTCAGAGATCTCTTTACTGTTTGGTGCCCCCGGAATTTCATCAAAATTTTGATTTTCAAAATAGATACTTCGGGAAGGAAAGGCTATGGATACCCCTTGTTCCTTTAAAATATCCATGGCTTTAAAGTTTATATCCTCTTTAATTCTGAGAAATTCCGCCCACTGGGTGGTCAGAGCAAAACAGTAAATGAAAACATCCAAACTGCTTTGATTAAATTCATTAAAACGCACCACAATAAACTCGTTATCAATTTCTTCATGATCAATAAGCAACGCTTCGATCAACCGGGTACAACGCTCCAGCTTTTCCCTGGGAGTAGAATACATCACTCCGAGGGTAAACATAACCCGTCTTTTTCCCATTCGACTCCAATTGGTTATGGGTTCTTTCACAATGCTTGCGTTGGGAACATGAACCAGGGCTTGGGCGAAGGTTCGAACCCGGGTGCTTCTAAAGGATATTTCCTCCACCACCCCTTCTACGGAGGGTGTTTCAATCCAATCCCCCAGGGTAAAGGGTTTATCCAGGGTAATAACCATGCCTCCAAAAAGATTGGCCAGGGTATCCTGGGCCGCCAAAGCAAAAGCCAATCCCCCGATGCCCAGCCCTGCCACAAAGCTGTTCACATTGTATCCCCATTCCTGAACCACGATACTTACAGCTAAGGCAATAATGATGATCCGAGTGCCCTTTGCAATAAACTGAATCAGGATATCATTGACTTCCACGGAAAAACGCTTGGCAAGGCTTTCGAAAACCCCCGAGGTTTGATTGAATAAATTCATAAATCCCCAGGCGATCAGGATAATTAATAGGGACCGAAACAGATTAAGATTTACAGCATCCACATTCGGCGGAAGATTTAACAGTCTCAGGGCAATATAGACCCCTGAAAACCCCACCAGAACCCGAAAAGGTCCTTCAAAGGATTTTACCATTTTTCGCGGGAAATCGGTCTTTGCCTTTGAGGTTACCGCCAGCATTATTTTCATTACATACTTTGTAATGGGCTTTCGAAGTCCGCTTACTATTAGAAAAGCCAACAGCGCATAAATCCAATGGTAATACTCTCCCAACACACCAACATTTATATAGAATTCACTAATTCCAACTGACATAAAATACCTCCTTTAAGCAATAGAGATTTCCAAAATATTCATGGTATCCTCGCTTCCCATAACCTTAATTCGGTATTGAATCTTGACGTGTATTTTAGGAACCTCTTCCTCTATAGTAACTGCAATACGATGGGTTGTAATATTCATCTCTACAAGGCCGTAGGGTGTTTCATACCCTGTGGAATGAGTCTTTCCTTTTTCAAAAATCATATCCGCTTTAGCACTGCCGAAACGCCGGATATTAACCCGATCTTCTCCTTCGATTTTCAATGTGGTTGTGGATCCTTCCATTCCCGATAATTCCGATTCTTCATAAACCACGTAATACTTATCATTTTTCTTGAAAAAAGTGCCCTCGGTTACCAATTCAATGATATTCTCTTCCCCTTGAGCGTCCTTTTGAGTCCCGATAATTTTAACCTGTACCTGTTGTTTCATCTCATCTTTCCTTTCTTTGCTGTTACCTTTTATTGTGTTTCTCCTTGAAAACGTTGAAACCCCAGTTCTATTAATTCATCCACCAAAGCTTCATAGGAAACTCCCGTGGCTTCCCACATTTTAGGATACATACTGATCTTGGTAAATCCGGGCATGGTATTGATTTCATTGAAGTAAATCTCCCCCGTAGTCTTCTCCACGAAAAAGTCAATCCGGGCAAGTCCCGTGCATTCCATAGCTCTAAAAATCTTTTTTCCCTGACTTTGAATTTTCTCTCTTTGCTCTTCGGAAAGCTTAGCGGGAATAATATATTGGCTTTTTCCGTCAAAATATTTATCCCGATAATCATAAAACTCATTATGGGGAATAATTTCCGAGGGCAGGGATGCTTTGGGACTGTAATTTCCCAGTATGCCGCATTCTATTTCCCGAGCATTAATAAATTCTTCCACTAAGACTTTTCGATCATAGCCCAGGGCTAAATCGATGCCTTCACACAGTTCCTGACGATTATGGGCCTTTGTAATGCCCACACTGGAACCGAGGTTCGCCGGCTTAATAAACACCGGATAGGGAAATCGCTTTTCAATCTCCTCTTGGTGCTTGATTTTTTCTTCCCGGCTTTTTCCATACTGCTCTTTTAAAATTACGTGAAAATCTGCCTGAAGAACGCCTAAGGTGCTTACAATTCTTTTCGTCATCACTTTATCCATGGCCGCAGAAGAAGCTAAAACCCCGGCTCCTACATAGGGGATATTTAACATCTCGCACATTCCCTGAATGGTACCGTCCTCTCCGAATGGTCCATGGAGCACAGGAAAAACCAGGTCAATCGCTTCTTTTCGATGCTGATTCCACAGGACCATTTTCCCCTTGGGATCTTTTCCCGTATTGGTGCGAAGAGAAAGGTCCTGCCCTTCTTCCTTGGCTAAGTATTCCTGAAGTTCCTGCCAACTTTTTTTTCTTAAAATATCCAAAGGTTCCTCAAAGAACTTCCAGGTTCCTTCTTTAGAAATTCCCACGGGAGTAACCTTATATTTTTTTTCATTGATTGCATTTAACACGGATAATGCGGACATTAGAGAAACTTCGTGTTCTCCGGACTGTCCTCCTAAAACTACCAGTATGTTTTTCTTCAAAGTATTTCCCTTCCTTTCTTTGCTCCGATAATCGGTTACTCACCCTTTAGATTAGCTGATATCTCCATTTATGATTTGTTATAGGTATTGACCACATAGGTTTGATGATGATATTTTCTTAAGTTGTGGGCCGCTTTTTTTGCCTTATCCTGATCTTTGAAAATACCGAATACCGTAGGACCGCTTCCGGTCATCATGGTTCCCATGGCATTGTACTGCATCATCTTTTTCTTAATTCCTTCAATGGCTTCATGTTTTTTTAAGGTTACACTTTCCAAAGCATTATACATGGTCCTGCTAATGAACCTTAGATCCCTATTTTCGATAGCGGTCAAAAACTCTTTGGGTAGGGGTCTTGCCTCCAGGCCTGTTAAGTCCAGCTCTTTATATACCTCCGGTGTTGATACGGAAATCCCCGGTTTACAAAGGACAATCCAGGTGTTTTTCAATCCAGTAATCGGCGTCAGTCTCTCTCCGATTCCCTCAGCCACGGCTGATCCCTCCATTACAGAGAAAGGTACATCGGCGCCTAAACGAAGTCCCAGATCCCGAAGCTTTCCTTGACTTAAGTTAAGGTTCCAAAGCTCATTGAGCCCCTTTAAAACACCGGCAGCATTTGCACTGCCCCCGGCTAGCCCTGCGGCGACAGGAATATTTTTATCAATGGTAATCTCGACCCCTTTATCAATATCATATTCTTCTTTGATCAGATTTGCCGCTTGCACCGCAATATTTCCCTCATCCCTGGGGATATAAGGAGAGTTTGTGTATAGAAGAATTTCATCTTTTTCCCTTTCTTTAAGGCTTACTCTATCGTATAGGCCGATGCTCTGCATAACCATTTGTAGTTCATGATATCCGTCATCCCGCTTTTTGATGACCTCTAAATATAAATTGATTTTCCCGTAGGTTTTGATTGTTATTTTATCCATCTTCCAAAGCCCCCATTACGTCATGAATTTAATGTTTATTATAACTTAAAACCGGGAACTTGTAAAAATAAATCTAAAAAGCTCCCTTCTCCAAAGAGGGAAGGGAGCCTTTCTTTTTTGCCTTATCTTCTATCTGCTTACGATTACGGTTCCGGTTTTGCCTTCAATGCCTTCCTTTGCTTTGTCCAAAGAAGTGATTAAGGTTTTTCGTCCCGGTTTGGACTCCACAAACTTTAATGCAGCTTTTACCTTAGGCAGCATGGATCCCGGAGCAAAGTGTCCTTCCTCCATATATCCTTTCGCTTCCTCGATGGTAATTTCCGATAACTCTTTTTCCTCGGGAGTACCGAAATTAATCGCAACTTTTTCTACGGCGGTTAAAATGATCAGCATATCCGCATCCAGGATTTCCGCAATTTTTTCCGAAGCAAAATCCTTGTCGATTACTGCAGGAACCCCTTCCAGAACGCCGTTTCCTCGATCAAGAACGGGAACGCCGCCGCCGCCCACGGTGATAACCACATGTCCGTTATCCACGAGGGTTCGAACGATCGGTGCTTCCACAACGTCTACGGGCTCGGGAGATGCCACGACCCTTCGGTATCCTCTACCGGAGTCTTCCTTCATCACAAATCCCATTTCTTTTTCCAGATTTTTTGCATCCTCTTCGTTAAAGAAAGAGCCTACAGGCTTGGTGGGATTTTGAAAACCGGGATCTTTTTCATCCACTACCACTTGGGTTACCACGGTTCCAACTTCTTTTTTGATATCCCGCTGTATCATTTCTTCCCGGATGGCCTGTTGTAAATGGTACCCGATATAGCCTTGAGACATGGCACCGCATTCAGGAAAAGGCATGATGGGTAAATCGTTGTTCATAGCTTTTGCGGCTTCGTAGGTCGCCACCAGTTGTCCCACCTGAGGACCGTTGCCATGGGCAATAATTACCTCATGACCGTCCTGAATCAAATCGACGATGGGTTTTGCGGTCTCCTTCGCTGTTTTTATTTGCGCCTTTGCAGTGGTATCCTTCGGATCCGCCTGAAGAGCATTCCCCCCCAGAGCAATAACAATTCTACTGTTTTGATTAACCATATTAAGCGCTGACAAAATTGTCAGCTTCCTCCCTTCTCGATTCAATAAGTTTTTTTCTCAATTTTTAAAACGGAAACACTTCCTACGATCAAGAAGTGTTCCCGGTTGTTTTTATCCTTTGTTGCTGTCAGGGTTGGCTAACCTAACCCATGGTTGCTACCATTACCGCTTTAATGGTATGCATTCGGTTTTCCGCTTCATCAAATACCACGGAGTGTTTCGAGCGGAATACCTCATCGGTAACTTCCATTGCGGTAAGACCAAATTTCTCATGGATCTCTTTGCCCACATCAGTCTCCAGATCATGGAAAGCCGGTAAACAATGCATGAAAACCAAGTTTTCATTCCCTGTTTTTCGAACCATATCCATATTTACCTGATAATCCTTTAATAGCTTGATTCGTTCTTCAAATTGATCTTCTTCTCCCATGGAAACCCATACATCGGTGTAGATAACATCCGCATCTTTCACACCTTCTGCAACGTCATCGGTGATGGTAATGCTTCCGCCGGTTTCCTTGGCCAGCTCCCGCATTTCACTTACTAAATCTTCTGCCGGGAATAATTCCTTCGGCGCTACGGCTCTAAAGTCCATTCCCATTTTTGCTGCACCGATCATTAGGGAGTTCCCCATATTATTTCTTGCATCCCCCAGGAAAGCAAACTTCACTTTATTAAGAGGCTTATCCACATGCTCCGTAATGGTTAGCAAATCCGCAAGGATTTGGGTCGGATGATATAGATCGGTCAGTCCGTTCCAAACAGGAATCCCCGCGTGCTTTGCCAAAATGTCTACGGTTTCCTGCTTAAATCCTCGAAATTCCATGCCGTCATAAAAGCGACCAAGGACTTTCGCTGTATCTTCCAAAGATTCTTTTTTTCCCATTTGTGAGTCGCTGGAACCAAGGAATGTTACATGGGCTCCCTCATCTAATGCGGCAACTTCAAAAGCGCAACGGGTTCTTGTGGAGGCTTTTTGAAACAGCAGTACCACATTTTTTCCCTCTAAGGCCTTTTCTTTACTTCCGGTTCGTTTCTTGGCTTTCAGATCCTTAGACAGATCCAAAAGGTATTGAATTTCTTCCGGGGTAAAATCCTTCAACGTTACAAAGTTTCTTCCTTTTAAATTTACTGGCATGATTCATTCCTCCTTGTTTTTTTAAATAGTTATATTTGAAAACAGCCTTGCTTATTTGATTCACTTATTTTAAATCTTCTCTTACTAAGGGCATGGACATGCATCTCGGGCCGCCTCGACCTCTTACAAGTTCCGAACCTTCGATTTCCACCACTTCAATTCCATGGCTTCGAAGGGTTTTGTTGGAAACTTCGTTGCGATTATAGGTTACCACAACTCCCGGAGCAATGGCTAAGGTATTGGTACTGTCATTCCACTGTTCCCTTGCGGCAGTGATGGGATCCCCGCCCCCACTCTGGATAAGGTTTACCGAAGGCAGATTTAAAACATCCTGCAGGGCGTCTTTTAAGCTGGCTTTTTCCTTTACTGCCAGACCCTTTTTTCCCGGAGTAATTTCATAAGCCTTAAGGGCTTTTTCAATTCCAGGGTAGATGGTAAACTTGTCATAATCCACCATGGTAAACACCGTATCTAAGTGCATATAAGCCCGGGTAAAGGGAATCTGTATGGCCAGTACCTTTTTTACAGGAGCTTTGTCGAAAAGCCGCTCAGCAATAATTTCCACGGCTCTTGACGAGGTTCTTTCACTTACCCCGATAGCCACCACTTCATCGCTGAGAACCAAGACATCCCCTCCTTCGATACTGCTTTTTTCCTTATAATCGTACCAAAGGGGTGTATCTTCTTTTTTAATTAAAGGATGATGTTCATAAACATATTGTAAAAACATGGTTTCACGGTCTCGAGCAGGAGTATTCATTTTGCTGATGCTTAAGCCCTCTCCAATCACTGCTCCCGGATCCCGGGTGAAATATAAATTCGGAATGGGATTGATATAGAAAGGATAATCCCGTTGAATATAATCTCCAAGACTGCGTTTTTCCTCTCCCGCATCCAACTCCGACTTCAACAGTCCGGATATGGCGATTTCAACCAATTGCCCAGGCTCTTTTTTCTGCAGGAACTGTCGAATCTCTTTGTTGATACGGTCATTATCGGCTCCGGCGATTTCAATGAGTTCATCGATGAAATCCTTCCTTACCTTCTCCTCGTTTAAAACTTCTTCTAATAATTTCTCGTAATAATAAACCTTCGTTCCCCGATCCTCCATCACCTTTGCAAAGGCATCGTGCTCATTTTGCATTTGACGCAGCCAGGGAATATCATCAAACAAAAGTTCTTCTAAATAAGCAGGGGTCAATCTTTCCAATTCTTTTCCCGGACGATGAAGCATAACGGCTTCCAGCTTTCCAATTTCTGAGGTTACATGTAAAAAACCTTTTGAATTTGTCACGGTGAAGCTCCTTTCTCTCATAGGATTTGAACTTGGTATGTTTGGTGAAAATGCATTCTTATCATTCTGTTGTCATGCTTAAGTATCCTTGCTTTTCTTTCATAGTTACAGTATATATTTCATTGATGTATAAATCAAGTGGCTATTTTTATAGCTTTCTATTCATTTTATGCATTCATTGTATATTTTTACAGCCTCCATGCCTTATAAAATCCTCCCATTGCATATATAAGGTTTTTAAAGATTTTATATTTAAAACATCATGAATAAAGATAACCTGGAACTCATATTAATAATTTTGAATTTTAAAAATATATTTTCCCAAGAAAAAACCACCTATTGTCAATAATAGGTGGTATGCATTAATTAACCTCTATGGGGTCGTGTTGAGTGCTGAATGTCAATTCCACTGTGGAAGTCAATACATCCGAATAGCTGTAGCAAATTCTTCTGTCTGCGTCAAACTCGCCTTCGATTTTAACGACAAAAATACTCGGATAGGTGTTCTCTAATACGCCTTCTTTCACCATCACTTTCTTTCGGCCTTTGTCCGCTTTCAACGTAACTTTTTGACCGATATAACCTGTAATGTTCTTTATGATTTGATCTAACGTATTACCGTTCGCCAAAGAATCACCCTCTTTCAAATGATTAACGCATATTTACATTCATATCGTAACATATATTATGGGTTTTGTCAAACAAGTAAACTTAATATTCTACATCGATCTTCTTCATTTGTCAAATGAATTATAAAAAAAAGACCCAATATTTATCGGGCCCAAAAAAATTGATATTTCTATTGTTTTTTTATTAGCAACTGCCACCGCCGGCGGCGGACATATAAACTACAAAACCTTTTCTTAACATCCCGCTCTTATAATCCACGGTAACACCATCGATTTGTCGGTCTAGTTCTTTTTCCACCAAAAATCGATAGCCTTCCACTTCTTTGATGTTGTCATCCTCTTTTGACTCATCCAGAGTCATTCCGAAAGTTGGGCCGCCTCATCCGACCCCTTGCACAAAAATTCTTAAGTCTTTACCGTCGGAATTTTGGTTTTTCAGTTCATCTTTTGCTTTTTCCGTAAGTTTTATATCCATGTTAATCCTCCTTATTCACACCCCCGTACCAGGGGGTTTCTTTTATTATAAACCCTTCATAAAAAAAAGTCAACCACTGTGATTTTTTTACCCTGTTCCATTATTACCCTTTCTTTCCGCCGGTAAAACATTGTACCCTTCCCTTTACTCCTGAAACAAAACCCAAGGCACACCTTGAATATTCTTATTATTCTGAGTAGCTTAAATAAATTGAATTCTTAGACGTTTTATAGTATGATTGCATTAAGTCTCAGGTGTGAAATAATTATCCTTTTGCTTTTAAAACTTCTAAAAGGGGGTATGGATAAATATGTACTAAAGCGTGTATCATACGGATTGATTGGGAGCGGTTTGCAGAAAGTGCAATATGGTCTTCCCATGTTCCTGCTGCAACCCAATAAATATATTAAAACCCAGAAGAAAGGAGGCATCAAAGAATAGGAAAAAACATACAGTACAAATAAAGGAGGATATCTATGAAAGAAAAAAAGCAAGCTACGCTGTCACATGCCTTATTTACTATTATTGTTCTCATTGCTTCACTTTTTTTGGGGATCGTTACCTTCGGTGCTGACCCCCATATTCCTTTATTGGTCGGTGTAATTGTCGCTGGAGCAGTTGCGATTTTTGCTCTTAATTACACTTGGGAAGAAGTGGAATCAAGCATTATCGACGGAATTAAACTGGCCATGCAGGCAATACTTATTCTTATGATTATCGGTACATTAGTTGGAACATGGTTATTAAGCGGAACGGTTCCCACCCTGATTTATTATGGGCTGGAAATTCTTGCTCCGGGAATTTTCCTGATTGCAACCCTCTTAATCTGTTCAATTGTTGCACTTTCAATCGGAAGTTCCTGGACAACTGCTGCAACCATCGGTATTGCATTAATTGGAGTCGGAACGGGATTTGGTCTCCCTGCAGGTGCAGTAGCCGGAGCCGTGGTTTCCGGGGCATATTTTGGTGACAAAATGTCCCCGCTTTCCGATACCACCAACTTATCTCCCGCCATGGCAGGTGGAGAGCTATTTACGCACATCAAATATATGATGTGGACAACAGCTCCTGCCTATGTCATCTCTTTAATTTTCTTTGGAGTTCTAGGAGCTACTTATACGACAGAAGCATTGGATCCAGGTGGAATCATCGAAATTCAGGATGCTCTTTCCGGGGCATTTAATTTAAATCCCCTACTTGTAATTCCACCGCTACTGGTTATTGTCATTGTCATTTTTAAAGTGCCGGCAATTCCCGGACTTCTTGCAGGAACCATCCTGGGGGGAATTTTTGCAGCAATATTCCAGGGAGCGGGAATGACAGAGATTATCGATGCTGCTCATTATGGCTATGCTGTAGATACTGGTGTTGAGGTTGTTGACGAGCTAATTGATGGTGGAGGACTGGACTACATGATGTGGACGGTTTCTCTGATTATCATAGCCCTTTCCCTAGGTGGAATTATGGAAAGTACGGGTATGCTCAAGGCCATCGGTGCTTTCGTTCTAAAGTTTGCCAAAGGAACCGGCTCCTTGGTTCTTGCAACAATTTTATCCTGTATTTTTATTAACCTTGTTTCCGGAGACCAGTATCTTGCACTGGTTGTGCCTGGAAGAATGTACAAGACGACCTACGAAGAACGGGGTCTCAGCCCAAGAGTTCTTTCCCGAGCGCTGGAGGGTGGAGGTACCTTAACCTCTCCATTTATCCCATGGAACACCTGTGGAGCCTTTATGTGGAGTGTTCTCGGGGTACACCCCTTTGCCTATGCTCCGTTTGCGGTCTTTAACTACACGGTGCCGATAATTAATGTGATTTATGCATACATCGGCTTCAGAATTGAAAAGCTCGACACAGAGTAGAATGATTTAATGAACATTATAACTTAAGGAAGGTGCTTTAAGCGCCTTCCTTTTAATAAAAAGGATGTGACTCATTTATGGCAGAACACCATGAAAATCCCTACATAAAAATCAGCGAACTAGACCAAAATTTATCGGTGTTTGATTCTTTAAGGGAGCGATCGGGAACAAAAAACCGGATTATCAATTATTTACAAACCCTGCTTGGTCTGACAGGGGTTTTTCTTATTTTTCTCAGTTTCATCAACAGTTCTTATTTCTTTATCGGTGCCCTGATTTTAGTGGCAAGGATCTATTGGAAAAAGAATGAAAGTCCTGAAAATTATCATATACAGCAGGCAAAAACACTCTATCGTAAAAAGCGTTATCCTAAAGCAATTCCCCATTTAATCAAATTGACGGAATATTTTCCCGATGAACCCTATCTTAAGTTAATGCTTGCAGAGTCCTACATGGGAAAGGGAGAGAATGATAAGGCATTTGAATTGTATCATCGGACAATTATGAGTGACAGTGAAGGTAAAATTGATCCGGAAGTTGTTGACAAACATTTTGTTAATGCCATGCACTTAGCGATTGACAAAGAAGATTGGAACACGACCATCTTTTTGGGAGACAAAATAAAAGCGACTAAAAATCAGGAATTTCACATGAAATTATATAGTCACTATTACCAGGGGATTGCTTATTATCATAAGGATGAACAAAAACAGGCAAAACATCATTTTAAAAAAGTATTCGAGATGGACTCAGAGTTTAAAAATATTGTAAAAGTGCTTGAAGGTTTAAAGAAAAAGGAAGAAATTGAACACCTCTTCAAATAATTTGAGCACATCAGTCCCTAAGAGAATACGAAACGGTGTGTATACATTACCAGGGTTATTTTTTTTGATTGAACTACCATCAAAAAACCCCCCGATGAAATCATCGGGGGTTTTTTCAACCTGTAAACCGGATCTTTATAAAGGGTTCCACTCTAGTTATGTTAGCATTCATTTAGTTTAGGATAACTGAATACTTCTTTATTTTCTACTGCCCTAAGGCGTCTCTAATGGCTTCTAGGGCGCCTCTGCTGGATGCCGTAGCGCCGGATACTGTATCCACTTCGGTTGATTGAGCCGCAATTACGTCTTCAATCATTTCCTCGATGGCTTCGTCCCCAAAACCGGGAGTTTCGCTTTGTTCCACAACAAAGATATCGACAATTTCTCCATTGTCAAAGACAACATCCAATACAATATCTCCGCCATAACCCGAGGCCGTTCCAAGTACTCCCTGTTGCTCATGGTCTGCGTCCCCAAGTTCGATTCCCGCATCTTCCAGGGCTTGACGTACACCGGAAATAACCGCCTCACTGGATACGGTGGCTCCGGATACCGTGTCCACCTCAACAGACTGTTCATCAAGAATCGCCTCGATGGTTTCCTCCATACCGGCGTCTCCTAAACCTTCGGTTTCACTGTGCTCCACAATATTGATCCCTACAATTTCTCCATCGTTAATGATCACATCCAACACAACATCTCCGCCATAACCTTGGGCGGTAACATTATACACATCTCCCGTAACGAGACCGGCCCGGGCTAATGCGTCACCTACTGCGGCAATTGCTGCGTTAGACGATATGGTTGCCCCGGAAACCACTTCCACATCCGTGGAGTTCGTCTCGATCATCTCTTCAATAATTTCTAGTATTGCAGCGTCGCCAAGACCTTGGGTTTCGTTATGCTCTAATAGTTCAATCCCTACGATTTCTTCTCCGTCAATAAATACCTGCAGTCGGATTTCTCCGCCGTATCCCTCTGCGGTTACTTCATAACTTTCTGCTCCTGCGGCCACATTATCCCGTAAAGCATCGTATCCCACCAGGGTGCCCAGGGCAATAATGACCATAGCCACCACAGCAATTATTTGTTTTTTATCCATTTCTTCAACCCTTTCTTTGATTGTATTATTATTAGAATTTTAATTTTCCACTCCACACATTATAACACAGCTTAGTTAATTTTTAAACACAAAAAATAACAATTATTGATTAGTAACCTCTCTTACTTTGCCCGTATGCCTTCTATTCTGCTACCGATCCTGATGACAGAAATATTGAATATTTTTGTATCTCCTTTCCCGCTTATAAATTAGAGCAGACTTTGATCAGCACTCTGCAGTTCTTGTTCCCTTATCCTTAAAAATTCGATCATATTTCCTATGTGCTCTTCCAGAGACAGTCCTAATTCCTCCGCCCCTTTTTTTAGGATTTCACGGTCCACCCCTTTCGCAAAGGCTTTGTCCTTGATTTTTTTCTTCACGGACTTGTACTTCAAATCCTCAAAACTTTTCGAAGGACGCACCAGGGCACAGGCAACAATAAAGCTTGCCAACTCGTCGCTGGCATAAAGGGCTTTCGCCATTAAGGATTCTCTAGGGGTATTCATATAATCCGCATGCCCTTTAACGGCTTCAATAATATCCGGGGATAAACCCCTCTCCTGTAAAATCTCCACCCCTTTTTTCGGGTGTTCTTCCGGATATTTTTCATAATCCAAATCATGCAGCAAGGCGGTGACCGACCATTTTTCCACATCTTCCTCGAACTTTTTTGCATAACCCCGCATGCCGGCTTCCACTGCCAGGGTGTGTTTTAGCAGTTGCTCACTTAAAACGTATTCATTGAAAATAGACAGTGCTTCTTGTCGCTTCATATGATCGCTCCTTTATTTATTCTTGATTGTCATGATTTAACTATTCATTCTATCATAATTTTCTGATTAATAAAGAGAATTTTAGATATATATTGTAATAAGGGAAAATATTTTTGAGAGTATATAATCATTAATGAGGAGGTTTAACAATGAAAATTCAATTTTTAGGACATTCCGCATTTTATGTGGAAGAGGAAGAGTTAAAAGCCTTAATTGACCCCTTTTTGGAGGAAGATCTTAAACAGGACTTTACGGTTGAAGAGTTGAACTATATTTTCCTTACCCATGGACATGGGGACCATCTGGGCAGTACCGTGGAGCTGGCCAAAAAATCCGGGGCAACCGTTGTGGCAAATCATGAGATTTGTATTTATCTCTCCGCCTTTGATGTGAAATGCCACCCCATGCATATCGGAGGGCGCACATCCTTTCCCTTCGGAAAAGTAAAAATGACTCCCGCCCTTCACGGCTCGGGAATCCAAACCGAGGAGGGCGTCATAAACGGCGGCAACCCCGGAGGCTTTTTAATTGAAGCCGCAGGAAAAAAACTCTATCATGCCGGGGATACGGGACTTACCTATGATATGAAACTGCTGCAGATTGAGGAAGTGGATGTGGCTTTACTGCCCATCGGGGGAAATTTCACCATGGACGTGGAAGATGCCCTTCGGGCGGTGGACTTTATCGAACCGAAAATTGCAATTCCCATGCATTACAATACCTTCCCCGTTATTGAAGCCTCACCGAAAGCATTTGTGGAGGGCGTAGAAAAAGCCCTGGGTAAAGTCTTGTCTCCCGGAGATTCCTTTGACTTTTAGACCTTTCAGGGCTTACCATTACCTCTTAATTTTTGACTACGGAAACAAAATTTGCTGAAACCCGAAATTTTAACAGATCTCCCTGTTGTACCGTTTCATTGGGATGAAGGTATACCAGCAGGGAGGTTTTTTCTTTTTTCTGAGTGGTTACACTGATTCTCGCTTCCAGGTACTCCCCTACATAGCTGTAGGTCTCCACGTTTCCTTCGATCTCTCCGTCCTCGGCCAGTTGAAATCCGTTGGGTCTAAGAGATATTAAAATCTTTTCTCCTTCGGATATAATATGATACTGATTACAGGGAATTCGACCGATATCCGTTCTGATCCACCGTTTTCCCGGTTCAACCGTCCCCTCCATCATGTTGGATTCCCCTACAAATCCGGCAACAAAAGCATTGTTGGGAAACTGATAGATTTTTCTCGGGCTTCCTTTTTGCTGAATGATGCCGCCTTTCATCACTACAATTTCATCGGATATGGCCAGGGCGTCTTTTTGATCGTGACTGACCAGTATTCCTGTGGCATTGGCTTTCTTTAGAATTCTTCTAACTTCGTTTCTCATGGTCTGTTTCAGATTGGTATCCAAATTACTAAAGGGTTCATCAAGTAATATTACTTCCGGCCGTTTTGCCAGGGCCCGGGCCAAAGCCACCCGCTGCTGCTGCCCCCCGGACAAATGATGTACTCCTTTATGCTCAAATCCAAGAAGATTTACCATTTCCAGAACCTCTTGTACCCGCTCCTTTTTATCCTTTCCCCGATAGCCGAAGCCGATATTTTCTTCCACGTTTAAATGGGGAAACAGGGCATAATCCTGAAAAACCATACCGATTTTTCTTTTTTCCGCAGAAACCCAGGTTTTCTCTCCGGCCATAAGTTTTCCCCCGATAGATATTTCGCCGGATTCCGGTCGTTCAAATCCGGCAATCAAACGAAGGGTTGTGGTTTTCCCACAGCCGCTGGGTCCCAACAGCGTGATGATGCTTCCTTTTTTGACCTTTAGGCTGACATTGCAAACCGCCGCCTGTCGTTCCCCTTTATAGGTCTTCGTAATTCCTTTTAATTCAATGGCCGTTTCCACTTTTCCACCCCTCCCTTAATATTTATCCAGTAAAAACTTAATCGGAACAATCGATACAATAATGATGATCAGCGCTGCCGGCGCAGCCATATGATACACGGCCTCACTGGCCTCTACCCAAACCCTTACGGCCAAGGTATCGAAATTCGGCGGACGCAGCAATAGGGTTGCGGGCAGTTCCTTCATGGAGCTGACAAAAACCAGGGCCCCTCCCGCAAACAGTCCCGGAAGCATCAAGGGAAGGATCACCTTGAAAATCACTTTCCAAAAGGGTTCTCCCAGGTTCCTTGCGGCTTCATCGATTTTCGGAGGGATCATTTCCAGGGAAGCACTGCTGGACTGCATGGACTGCGGTAAAAACCGAATCAGGTACGCAATGACGATGACAAATGAGCTTCCATAAAGCACAGGGATGTACCGGTTAAACAAAAAGATGATTCCAAGGGCTACAATCACCCCGGGCAGTGCATAACCGGAGTAGCTCAGCCGTTGTAAAATCGTGGTGAATTTCGACGGGTACCGGGATTTTAAGTACACAATGGGAAAAGCAAAGACCATGGAAAGGCCTCCCGCCAGCAGGGAAACTTGAAGGCTGTTCATTAAGTAACCCCAAAATCTTCCGTCAAGAGCTCCCCGGGCAATCCCGATCCAAGACCAGTAAAGGATTACTCCCAGGGGAATAATGATGGTTACACCAATGACCAGAAGAATCACTCCCACTAAGGGATAACGCCATTTCCCGATATCTAAAATTTCCAGGGTTCGGTAAGAACTGTCCGCTTGAAAGTACGCTGTTTTTCGGCCTACCCTGGCCTCCAACCATAAGACCCCCACGGTTAAAATAATTAACACCAGACTTAATATCGTAGCGGATACATTGTCGTACCCTCCCATTTGATAGTAGATTGCAGAGGTAAAAGTATTATAGCGAAGCATGGAGATCGCTCCGAAGTCCGATAATACATACAGGGCAACCAGAATGGCTCCTGCTCCTATGGAAGGTCGAAGAAGAGGCAGATTCACCTTTAAAAACACCCCCAGATTATCCAGTCCCAGGGATCTTCCCGCCTCCTCCAAGTTTCGATTCATCCGCTTTAAGGCGGAACGCACCACTAAAAACACGTAGGGATACGTAAAGATCGTCAGTACAAAGGCCACGCCGGAAAAAGAATAAATTTGAAACCAGCTTCCCAGGGGACCCATAGGCCCAAAAATCATGATATAGGTTACCGCCCCTACATAAGGGGGGATAATTAAGGGCAACACCAATAGCCAGGAAAAAATCTTTCTTCCCGGCACATTACATCGAGTTACGGCAATTGCAAGACTGACACCGATCACCGTTGAAAAAAACACCACCACGGCGGTAAGCCCCAAAGTGTTGAGTAAAAGTTGAGGAATCCGACCGTCCAACAGTCGAAGCCACCGCTCACTTCCGGCGAAGATGCCCCGAAATCCTACATAAATTATGGGAATACTCATAAACAGTGCAACAAGTATACTGATTACAGTTAACAAGGGATTCGGCGGTACCCGTCCCATGAACGAGCTGATTTTTCTTTTTTTCAACGGTGCTCTTCTAATCATAAGTACTCTCCTAACAGGGAAAAAGCCTGACAAAGTCAAGCTTTGAGGCTTCTTCCGATTCTATATGCTTTAAACTTTATATTTTATTCTTAATACTTTATACTTTTCGTTATCGAATTTCCAGATCCAGTCCTGATTCTTCAATCAAACGTCGGGTATCTTCCCATACGTCGCCAAGCTCCCGAAGAGACATTCCCTGAACCTTATACTCAGAAATCGCTCTTGCACCTTCAATAACTTCAATATCGGGATTTATCGGAACTTCCAAGGATGCATTGGAAAACATTTGCTGATTTTCCGCCTCTAAAATCCAATCCACAAAAACATTTACGCTCTTTGCGTTCGGTCCCTCTTTGATTCTTCCGAATCCGGCGGCGTTGACAACAGCCCCCATTTCATCATCCCCCTGGTCCGGGTAAATGACATCTACATTGTTATTGGAAGGTTCTTGTAACTGCTGATGGAAATAATAATTGTTAACCAGTCCGAACTTAAATTCTCCCGCACCTACGGCCCGTCGAATATCTCCATGGCCCTGCAGAATTCCGCCGGCATTGTCCTTTACGCCTTCAATCCACTCCATGGTCCGCTGGTCTCCCCATTCATTTCGAAGGGCAGATACGTGGCCGATCATTCCTCCGTTTCCTCCCCGGGTGATGGCGAAGGCTCCTTCATACTGAGGATCTGTCAGATCCCAGATGTTTTTGGGCATTTCCTCTTCGGTGATTAAGTCTTTGTTGTACATCAGTACCCGGGTTCTTGCAGAAAGAGCTACCCAGGAGTTGTCTTCCCCGCGGTACTGTTCATCAATACCGGGAAAATCTTCCCGCTCAATGGGCTCTAAGAGTCCTTCGATTCGTAAATGCTCTAAAGCGCCCACATCATTGGAAATAAAAATATCTCCCTGTACATTATTGGATTCTTCCTTTACCCGATTTACAACGGTATCCCCACCATGAAGGGCTTGCACTTCAATTCCCGTATCTTCATGGAACTTCTGGAGTAAAGCGTCCACAAAGTTTTCATTTCTTGCGGAGTATACTACCAGTTCTCCGGCGTCTTCATCCCCCGTGGCTTCGTTACATCCGGCTAAAGCAATGATTGCAATTAACAATCCTATAAGGATCAATTTTTTCTTGTGGTTAAGTACGTTCATTTTTTCCTCTCCCTCTTTCAATGGTATTATTTCAATGACCCCCCCCCTTTATGTAAGGGGCTTCCATATCACTGTACTTGATATTATAGCTTAAGTGATAACGGTTTGCAAGTAGTATTTTTTTTCACAAAGTTTGAATGCCCGTTTTGTTTTCCACAAAAAAAGACTCTTCCTATAGGAACCCCCTTAGATTGTTTTTAACAACAGCATGGGACGTGCCTTAAAAAGGTCTTTTTTATTATATTAATACCTGTTTAACATTAAATATTAATGCTTTAGTCCTTTTTTTCATTTAATTTTTAGTACTTTGATGGCTTTATCCATCCTTAAGGGCATTTTCCCGTCGATGGGGGGCACTTTCCGCTTCCCCCTGGCTGATTCCCCGCTTTTCCAATCTTCTTGCAATCAGCCTTTCTAAAAACATGACGATTACCGCAAATACCGGTACTCCCAAAAACATTCCAAGGATTCCGAAAATCCTTCCCCCCACATAAATGGAGAGAATGATCCAAATCGGTCGAATCCCTACACTGTCCCCTAAGATTTTCGGTCCCAGAACCAAACCGTCAAACTGCTGCAAGGCTAATATAAACAGCGCCACCCATAAAGCTTCCTGAAAGGAAGAAAACATGGTCACAATAATAACGGGTATGCCACCTAAATAGGGGCCGAAATAGGGAATCATATTGGTAACCCCGATAATGATACTAAAGAGCATTCGGTAAGGGATCCCTAATATACTAAGCCCGATAAAGGCAATCACCCCGATGATAAAGGAGTCGATGGATCTTCCCACAATATAGCGGCCGAAAAGATCGTCGGCATCCCGGCCGAAATCATTGATTTTATAGACCATTTCCTTTGAAAATATCGTATACAAAACTTTGTTGATATTTTTCTTTATCAGATTTTTGTCATAAAGCAGGTAAAATGCCATGATCATACCGATCAGAAAGTTCAGAATTCCCGAAGTGATATTGGTGATTTGGAAAAAAATCATATCGATAATTTCATCCAGGGATTCCCTTATGTACTGGAACCCGTTTTCAAGCCAGTCTTCTATTTCTTCGATGATCTGAAATTCCTGAAAAAAAGCATCCAAATTTTGAGCCCTGAGGCTGACCTCTAAATTTTCCACAAAGGCAATGGTATTATCCATGTATTCCGGAAAATTACGCACAATATCGGATATACTGGTTATCACCCGGGGGGTGACCACCACAAAGATCATAACAAAGAAGAGGATCACAATCAAAAACATGCTGCTGATACTTAACATCCGCTTCGTTCGGGTATTATTATTGAGTAGTTTGATCCGCCCATAAACACTTTCCTCGAACCTTCGAACCCCGGGATTAAGAATATAGGCTGCAAAAATTCCGATGATGAAAGGACTGAGGATTCTTCGAATCCACTTCCAAAGAACCATTAATTGCCCACTGAAATATCCCATATTCTCCAAAATCTGATAGACCACGATAGCCATGCTTATTACCAAAAAAGCGTGAAAAGCATATTTCAACAGCCTTCGGTCCAGTTTAATTTTCATCGTATCCCTCCCCCAACATCTGCTACTTCTTATTATAACCCACCTGCACCGATGCTTCTAGTCCTTTAAGGGGGCATTGTCCGATCTTTTTTATTTTTTTCGTACCAGGTAATTGGGCAGAGAAAAGCCCTCGACAAGGCTTCCAATTATATTTTCTCTTCCTGCCCGATGATAAATCCCTTGAAACTCTCCGTTATAAACGTAAAGCCCGGTAATGTAGTTGCACTGTTGAAATTCAACCTTATCCTTCGAGAAAATCGCCATTTCCATGGAAGGGACATTGCAATACTCTTGAATTAAGTACTCCTCCCCCAGTTCTTCCTCTGCGAACCGCCGCCACTGCTCACTTAAATAGTCCTTCCCAACCGAAACCCCAAGACACGCATATTTATCCGAAGGTTTTAGAACGTATCGGTCCTTATTTTCCAGAATCATTTCCAAGAGACGGGGCTCCTTTCGATTAAAGGGCAGGGTATAGGGAATATGATTGTTGATAAACTGCCGCTCTTCTTGGGTTAGAAAGTCTGTGGCTTCTTCATCATGGAGCACGGAAAAAATAATTTTATTATGAATGATTTGAGAACGAAAAGATCCCACAACACAAACTTTTCCTTGAAGGTAAGCCTCAATAAAATCCTGCACCTCTTCCTGATGCTTCTCCACTTCCCAGGTTACTGTCCGTCGGTAAATACAATCAATTCGAAAATCCTTGCAGTACAGATGCTCTCCCTTAAGTTCCAAGTCTCTGGGATCCGCTATGATTGTAGAGTACCCTCTCTTTTCGAAAGCCTTCTGAAATTCAATAAACTCACTGGGCGGTTTATCTTCCATAAAATCCACAATGGCCACTTGCGGGGATTTTTTTGTATTACTGAATTGGCGATAGTTATGGACCAATGCATCGATCCATGAATCGAATAATTCAAAGGTATGAAAATCATAGTCTTTTTTATACCGGTCCAAGGCTAAGGAATTATAAATGATTTGATCCAACTCTCTGGACTCCACCATTCCTGAAGAACCGTCGGCATTGAGTTCACAGAATTGAAAAGAACCGTCTTTATGGTAGAAAACATCAAACCGGCCCATGGGAAAGGGATGTCGATATCCGGGATCCGCTAAAATCAGATCTTGTAGAAAGGGAGAGAAAGCAAAATGTTTTCGGAAATTCGGTTCCCTCAGATATTGTTGAATGACCTTCTCTAAAATCCCTCCCAGGGTTTTTACCAACACTCTAAACCGCTTAATGTCCTGATCCGAGAAAAAAAAGGGTTGGTATAAAAACTTTACCGGTTCCCCTTTATAAATCGCCGGCGAGAAATTTACCCGTTGTTTTACCTTGTGGTATTCCCGGATATATCGTTCCGGCTCCCGTAAAACGTCTTCTTTATATTGTTGAAACAAATCATGCTGTATCATATCCTTACCTCCTTTAGGTTATTTTGTAACTCTCAGGTCTAATAATCCATTGATTCCATCTTTTTTATACATTTTTTTTATCCGTTGACCGTAGGTTTCTCTGTTTAAAATCAACTCTTTTAAGGGCTGAAGCATGGATCGCTCTTCTTTTTCCAGCCCTTCCTCCGCCATTCGGATCACTTTTTTACCGAATTCTCCAAGATCCTCCCCTTGAAAGGGAGCCTCAAACCCTTGATTAATTACGGCGTCCTTTAGGACTTTGATATCTTTGTCCCGATAATCCCGGGATAAATAGTAGAGTTCTTCTACATTCTTTTCATTGTAAAATAATCCTTTAACCATGGCTAAATACGCCATACTCAACTCCGGGGGCATGGAATCCGCCATTCGAATCTCAATGTAATTTTTCCCTCGAACATCGGGAAATACCATGGTGTACAGGTGCTCCATTTCTTCCTTTGACAGTTTTCCCTTTTTTTCATAGGCCTTCCATAGGGGTTGGTCTCCCAAGGGTTTTAACTCACCGTTTTCCAAAGCACAAATAGGCTTACTATGTAGTAGATACTCCGCATAATCTTGATAATCGAAGTTTTTATCCAGAGAACCCTCAATAATTCCACTGCGCTGGGGATCCGTATTTTCCCATATTAAGCTGCGTACACTGAATTTTTCATAAATTTCCCCTTCAAAAATCGGAGCATTGTCCGTAATCAAATATAAAAAAGGCGTTAGAAAACTGGCTACACGAAATTTCTTTATAAAATCCTTCTCCGACACATAATCAATGGCCACTTGCACCGATGCTGTGCCCTTCATCATGTTGAGTGCATATTTTCCGGTTTGTTGCAGATACTCGGACATATACTCATACCGTTTCTTCGGATTAAAGGGAATATCCTTTATTTTGCTCTGGGGGTGATACCCTACCCCCAGTAAATACTGGTTTTGTTCTTCAATAATCGGAAGTACATCTCCTAAAAAATTTTCATAAACCTCTTGAATATGGGAAAGATGAATGCAGGGACGGGTGGAAAACTCCAGTTGCCCTCCCGGTTCTAAGGTAATATCCATCTCCTCCTTGGTTAACCCCACTAAGTAATCCCCTTCATAGTTTCCTTTATAGTTTTTCTTCTCCAGCTTTTTCAGTATGGTTTCAATTCCCAAGGTTTCATAATAAGTAACGGATTGAAAATCTTTTTGTCTCACCACAAGGTGTTCGATTTCAATGCCCAGTTTCACATCCTCCAAAGACTTTTCTCCGTTTCTTAGTATACTCATCAATTGTTTTTTAACCGCTTCCTTATTCAATGCATACACCTCAACTTCTATATTTTCCTCGGTAGTCCAGCTTAGTCTGTAATGATACTTCTACCCATTCTATTGTACCTTACACCGTGAATTCTTGCTAGATATATTTTCATACTCTAAATATTATGCTGTTTCTCAAAGGCTTTTTACGGGGATAATTAAGAAAAATTATTGTTTTTAAGTATATCTATTAAAGTTCTTCCCCGGTTATGCCGAATATATTGTACGTCCTAAAATTTATTAGGTAAAAACTAGAAGGAGGCATTTCATGAAACTATCCATCCGTATGAAAGTCATCATAACACTAATCATTTTTATTTCTTTGCCCGCTTTAATTACCGGTTATGTGAACTACCAAAACTCGCAAGACCTCTTAGAAACCGAGTTTAAAACTTCTACCGGAGATACCATCGAAAACGTTCGGAGCGCTTTTCACTTTTTCTTAACCGCTCAGGAGGAGCTGGTAAACTCCTTAAGCGAGGATTATCATCTTCAGCGAATTCTGACCGATCCTGAAGCGAATCCAGACCTCACCCCACCGGCAACGCCTCCCGCTGCTACCGACGAGGAAGAAACTGCTGACGACGAGGACCTTATCGACGGAGAGGATGAAGCCCCAGAGAGTGTACCGGCTCCTGTAAGCAATAACTACCTCTCCCGGGTAATCCATCGTCTGGATACGATTGTAGAAAACCATGAAAATGTTTTTCACGCTTATATCGGTACGGACCTTGGAGATATGTATGTTTCTCCAAGCATTGATCTACCCGAAGGCTTTGACCCTAGGCAGCGACCCTGGTACATAGAATCCGAAGAGAGCGGAACCCTTACCTGGACTGATCCCTATGAGGACGCCGGTTCCGGAGACCTGGTGGTTTCCCTGGCAAAACCGGTTTATAACCCGGATAATAATAATTTTGTCGGGGTAAGTGCCATTGACTTAAATCTTAACGCCTTACAGACCCTTCTGGCCGATGTGCAGCTGGGAGAAAGCGGATACTTAATCCTTACGAACTCCGAAGGGGAAATCATTGCCCACGAAGACGAATCCTTGATTTCTATGGATATCTCCGAGACCATTCCTGATTTTACAGGTACTTTAGTGGGAAATGCTTCGGGAGATTATGATTTTGACCGGGAAGATGACCAGTATTTCGCAGTTTTCGACACCATTCCCGGCACGGAATGGAAGCTGATCGGAATTATGAACTACGGTGAAATCGATGCGGTTACCCAGGGGATCCTGACGGGAACCCTGATGAGCACCGGAATTACTTTACTTATTGCATTACTGGCAGGTATATTAATCTCGATCAGTATAACCAAACCATTAAAAGTTTTGGTTTCCGATATGACCAAAGTCGGAGGGGGAGACTTTACCACCCAGTCCTCCATACCCACCCATGGAGAAGTGGGAGAAGTTGCAAAAACTCTTAACCAGGTGACCACTTCCCTTTGCGGATTAATACGAAATATCCAGAATGCATCGAAAAATGTTTTGGATTATGCGGATACCCTAAACCATAGTATTGAGTCCACCAGCAGTTCCTCCCAGGAAGTCACCCGTGCCGTGGAAGAAATCGCAAACGGTGCTACGGAACAGGCGAGCGAAGCGGAAAAAGGGTCCGCCATGACGGAAAAGCTTTCCGGTAAATTCCAGGAGCTCAAAGCAAATTCCGGCGAAATGCTCCATGCTTCCGAGTCCGTTCTTAATGCCAACAGCAAAGGGGTTGCTACATTAGAGAACCTCAACACCAAGGCCGACGAAAACAAGGGGGCTATTGATAATATCGAAAATGCCGTAAAACAGTTAAATAAAAAGACCACCTCCATCGGTGCTATTTTAGACAGCATCAGCGCCATTTCGGAGCAAACCAATTTATTAGCCTTAAACGCCGCAATTGAAGCTGCAAGAGCCGGTGAAGCGGGAAGAGGTTTTGCCGTAGTTGCAGAGGAGATTCGAAAACTTGCGGAACAGACTTCAAAGTCCACGGACCAGATCGGCGGTATTATTTCCGACATCACGGAGGAAAGTAACCAAACCGTAAACATCATGAAGGATGTAAAGGTAGCAAACCTTGAGCAGTCAGAAGCTATCGGCGGGGTGAACAACTCTTTTGAAGATATTTCCACAGCCACTAAAACCATCACAACAAAGATACAGGAAATTAACGGATCCATCGATGCAATGACGGAAGACAGTAACGAAATCGTATCGGTTATTGCCAACATTTCTGCGGTATCACAACAAACCGCAGCGTCATCAGAGGAAGTAACCGCTTCCATGGAACAAACCGCCTCTACCTTAACGGAAATTGAAAAGACCTCGGAACATTTAATTTCCTTAGCCCATGAACTTAACAAAGAAATCGATCAGTTTAAAGTAGATAAGGGTGAAAACGTCTCTCCTTCTTTCCCGGAAGCTGGACCGGAGACTGAATCCATTAAAGCATCTGAACTTCACTAATTATTAAACACCCTATGGAAGCATCTGTTCTTCGGAGCAGATGCTTTTTTTATGCCGATTGTGGATAACTTCTCGGAAAATAGTAGTTGTTTAGAAATTTTATCCCCAGTATACACAAGATGTTGTGTATAACAAAATCTTTCTACAGATTGGTGCTTTTTTCTTTGTATTTCAAATAAATAATGCTATAATATATTTAGCCTTACGAATTAATTTGACAATCTATTATTCCTTAACAGTAACCACTTTAGGAGCGATGTCCCATGAATTTTGCAGAAAAAAAAGAAATGATTTTATCGGGAAAGATCCATAAAATCATTATAGCCCTGGCGGCTCCCATCATGTTCAATAATTTTATTCAAACCCTATATAACCTTTCCGATACTTATTGGGTCAGCCAGTTAGGATCCGACGAGGTCGCTGCCATGACCTTGGTGTTTCCCGTGATCTTTTTAATACTTTCCGTTGCCATGGGCATGAATATGGCGGGGACTTCGTTAATCTCTCAGTATATCGGTGCTAATCAAGAACAGCGGGCGGAGAAAGTAGCTTCCCAGCTTTTCTCATTTCTATTGGTCTTATCAACCATTCTCGGACTAGGGGGCTTTTTTTTAACCCCCACCATTGTCAGCCTTATGGGCGGCCAGGGAAATGTTCTGCTCTACGGCTCCCAATACCTTAGCATCATGTTTTTAGAGATGCCGGTTATTTTCATGTTTATCGTCTACAATGCCATCATGCAGGGACAGGGAAATACCTTTACCCCTATGATTTTAAATGTTGCAGGGTCTTTGCTAAATGTGGTGTTGTCTCCGGTTTTCATTTTTGGCCTTGGCCCGATTCCTTTTATGGGCATTCAAGGGGCTGCCGTGGCTACTCTGATTTCTCGGGCAATCTTTGTAAGTTATGGAATCTATACGCTGTTTATCCGAAAAGACGGAATCAATATTCGAAAAAAATATATTCTTCCCGATCCCAAGGTCTTGAAAAAAATCATTAAAATAGGTCTTCCCGCTTCCATCGGCCAGTCCGCCGCGGCCTTCGGTTTTATTATTTTAAATATGTTCGTCCTAAGTTACGGCGAATCCGCACTGGCGGCCTTCGGAATCGGAAACCGGATCAACAGTGTAGTCATGATGCCCGCCATGGGAATCGGAAATGCTATTGCCCCGATTATCGGTCAAAATCTGGGGGCGGATCAGATTCCCCGGGCACGGTCTACTTTTAAAACCAGCATCCTGATGTCCACCGTATTTATGGCTGCGGGTGGACTGATCGCTTTTTGGTTCTCCGAATCCATCATCAGTGTTTTTGCCAGTGGGGATCCCCAGGTAATTGCCCTGGGTACGGATTATCTTCAGTTAATTTCCCTTTCAATACCATTAATGGGGGTTTTTCAGATACTCAACGGGACTTTTCAAGGCTCCGGCCACACCATGTATTCCATGTTTATCAACATGTTTAGACTGTGGGGCCTTAGAATCCCCATGATCTATCTCTTAGGACGCCTCACAGACCTCGGTGCCGATGCTATCTGGTACTCCATGGTAACGAGCAATTTCTTAATCTGTGTGATCGGGATGGGAATTTATCTAAAAGGAAACTGGGAGGAAAAAATCATTGATGAAGAGGAAGAACTGGAAATAGAAGAAGAGTCTTCAAAGAAAGCCTATGCCTCTTAAATCCCTAGGGGGATGGATATTCATTTCCTTCCTCCCTATAGGATCAGGTTCCTTTTTTTTGTACGCTATGTTATACTCTCTTTATAATTAAATATCATCGCTAGGGGTGCCGTTGGCTGAGAGGATTTTCTCCAACCCTTTAAACCTGTAGGTTAGTACCTGCGTAGGGAAGCTCAATTTTGAGTGAGTGCTTCTATTCACTCTTTTTTGCATCCTGGGGATAATGTATTTAATAATTTTGAAAGGATGTGTTTTTTTATGTTCGAAAACTTTGAAATTCGATTACATCAGTTATCTTTAGAGGTATGGGTGATCCTTGGCGTGATGATCCTTCTTCCCATCATGCTGTTACTTTTCCATCGCAGCCGGAAAAGCCAGGGAGGCCGGTTACTGCAAACCAAGGTGATGGTTTATGGCAGTCTTTGTGTTGCTTTATCCTTTTTACTCTCCTATATCCGTCTCTTTCGAATGCCTCAAGGAGGCAGTGTCACCTTAGCCGGTATGCTTCCGATTATTATTTTTGCCGTCGCCTTCGGTCCCCTGCCCGGAATTTTAGCAGGCTTTTCCTTAGGTCTGCTAAATCTTATTCAGGATCCCTATATTGTACACTGGATGCAAATTTTCTTAGACTATCCCTTAGCCTACGGAGCCCTGGGACTGGCGGGAATCTATAGAAAAAACCTGGGTATTAGCGCTCTTATCGGTGGGCTGGGACGACTCTCCATGAGTTTTCTATCCGGTATTATTTTCTTTCGGGAATTTACCCCCGACGGGTGGAACGATTACATTTATTCCATTGTCTATAACGGTTCCTTTATTGGCGTTGAAATTTTCATCATTATTTTACTGCTTCAAGTCCCCCAGGTACAGTCCCTATTAAAACAGATGCGAAGAGGCACCCTTCTTTCCAACTAATTCCTATATTTTTGATGATTCCTGTTAACTTCTCTTATTTTTGGTTATATATACCCTAAGGCTTCTTTTAATGAAGCACCAAAATTTAGATTAATAGGAGGGTTTATTTTATGGAAGGATTCGGAACTTTTTTTCAAACAGGTGATTGGAAAGGCGAAAAGCACGTACCGGTTATTCACGCTCCGGAAAAGGTAAAAGCAGGAGAGCAGTTCGAACTAAAAATGTCAATCGGTGATGCTGTCGGGCATCCCAACACTTTCGAGCATTACATTTCCTGGTTTAAGCTTATGTTTCATCCCGATGGAGCAAAATTCCCTATTGAACTGGCAAGTTTTGATTTTGCTGCCCATGGGGAAAGCGACATTTTCACAGAGCCTACGGGACTTACCTCGGTAAAACTTCAAAAATCCGGAACGGTTTATGCGCTTAGTTACTGTAATATCCATGGCTTATGGATAAATAGCCAAAAAATCGAAGTGGAATAATCGATTTTTTCAACATGAAAACTTGTAAAAGAGCAAAATAAAGGAGATGCCTCGGCATCTCCTTTTACTTTACTGATTTTTCAAGAGAGTAAAGTTCTCTGCACGAAGAGGGCTTTTCCCTTTTATTACAGGATCGGTGATAATAAGCGGGCGACCGACTCTTTTAACCGACTCATGGTGGGACGCTTCTCGTATTCTTCCAAATGAATTCTTTTGCTCTCCCGGAGATCTTCAAAGAAATCTCCTTTTACCCGCTTTGTAATCTTTTCATCATAAATAAAGGCATTTACTTCAAAATTCAGTTCCAGACTTCGATTATCAAAGTTTGCCGTACCAATGGATGTCACCTGATCATCGGTCATGATGATCTTGCTGTGGACAAAACCCTTTTGGTACTGATAGATTTTTACGCCTGCATCCAACAGTTCTTTAAAATGGGATTGGGATGCCCAAAAAACCGTACGGTGATCCGCTACACTGGGCAGGAGGATTCGAACGTCCACCCCGCGGAGACCTGCGGTCTTTAGGGCAGTTAAGATTCCTTCATCGGGAACCAAATAAGGGGTGGTAATATAAACACTTTTTCGCGCTGCGGTAATGGCGGTAAAATAGGCCTGTTGAATGGTATGCCAGTACATATCGGGACCACTGGAAAGGATTTGTACGCCCTTTTCCCCTTGGTATCCCTGTCTTGGAAAATAACGGGGATCATCCAGCTCTTCGTTACTTACAAAATACCAATCCTTTAGAAAGATGGTTTGGAGAACGTAATTCGCTTCCCCTAAAATTTTTACATGGGTGTCCCGCCAAAAACCCAACTTTTTATCACGACCCAGATATTCATCTCCGATATTGATTCCTCCTGTAAATCCCACTTTTCCGTCTACCACTAAAATTTTACGATGATTTCGATAGTTTAAGCGACTTTCAAAAAAAGGAAGGGTTACGGGTAAAAAAACTTCTACTTGTACCCCGGCTTTTCTCAGGGGGTCCAGATAATCTTTTTTAAGTTCCCAGGAGCCTACTGCATCATAGATCAGTCGAACCTCGACGCCTTCTTTCGCTTTGCGAATCAGGGCCCGTTGAAATTTCCTTCCGATTTCACTGTCCTTAATAATAAAGTATTCCATATGAATATGGTCTTGGGCTTTTTCAATGACTTTTAACATTTCCGTAAAGGTTTGGGCTCCGTTTTTTAATATTTTCACCTCATTGTTAAAGGTGATGGGAGAGTCTCCGTTCCGAAGAATTAAGGGAACCATTTTTGCCCGGGCATCATTGAAATTTTTCTTAAAATACCTACCGAATTGGGTAAAGGTAATTTGGGTATCCAACAGTCTTTTTAGCACTCGATAATCCTGTTTTCTTTTTTTAATAAATGTTTTTTTCTTCCGATGATTCTGTCCGATATATAAATATAGAAAAATCCCCACCAAGGGCAGAAATATCAATACTAAAATCCAGGCCATGGTTCGGGTAGGGTTCCGATTTTCCAGTATGATAATGACACTAAGCACAATTACCGTCACAGCATAAACGCCTATAAGTATTCCCAGATACATCATACGAGCCATCCCCTTTTAACTGCTTCGTTTTTTCAAGTGAATTTTCTCCTCTGATGATAAGATTGTTTTAATAAGCCTCTCCAACACTCTGTCTTTGTTGAAACGAAGAAGCAATGCACCGCTTAGAAATAAAGTATCCGTACTTTTATTCATGGTGACCTCACGGTTATTAATCTCCCGGATAAATTCTTGAAGGCTGTAAATCTTAAACAGCTCCAGCTTCTCGTGAGCGGCGATTTCTTCAAGCAGTTTTAAAACGATCTCCCCGTAGGATACCTCCTGTCTACAGCCTAACAGCTGAATCAGTTTAGGTACAAGTTCCTCAAGCACTAAGCGATTCTTGGGAAGGGCCGTGGTAAGCCCTAAAAGACTGCTGATTTTTTCAATGGTTTCCTGTTTTAGCCCCTGTAAAAATTCGATTCCCTCTAAGTCATTGATCCCTTCTTTTAAATAGTAGTTCTCACCATATAAATTTCGAAACACCTTCAGCGTATCATAATAACCGAGGTTAATATTAAATAATGCTTTTTCCTTGGATAGATCCAAAATATTTCCTAAGTCATGCTTCGGCTGAATATAGGTAACTTCCAGGTCTTCAAAATCAACTTTTTTAATCCGTCCTTTACTCATCAGTCTCACCGCAACCACTTTTTTATACCCCTTTTGATAGAGCATATTAATGGGAAGGTTATTATAAAATCCCCCGTCCAAGAAGGTTTTGCCATCGATTTTTTCCGGTTTGAAAATCGGAAGGTAAGAGGAGGCCAGCAAATAATCCGCCATTTTCCCTTCCGGGACCTCTTCTTTAAACAACTCCAGGGGCTTCAGGTCCGTCAGTGATACCGTAACGAATCCAAAATCCTTTTTGGAATTTCGGATAAGATCTTCCTTGGTTCCCTCTCGGATCATCCTGACCAGCGGCCCGATATCCAGTCCCGCATCCTTCACAAATCGCTGGGCCTGCTCCAATATAAATTGAATTTGATCCGGTTTTATTCCCGTTTCCATAATCATATTATAAATCTTTGAGTCCACATTTAAAATTTTTTCCGGCGCAATTTCATGCCATATTTCGTAAGCTTTCTCATAGTCTTCCTGAATCATCAAAGCACCGTTCAAAGCACCTATAGAGGTGCCGGTAATGCCCTCAAATTCCATCCCCAACTCTCGAAAAGCCTTCCAGGCACCAAACTGATATGAGCCCTTTGCCCCTCCACCCTCTAAGGCTAGTCCTAACATCTTTCTCCCCTTCTTTCTTGATTATGCTTTCTTGATTATTCTTTCATATTTCTTTGCTGTTCTTTGTAATCTATACCCATTAACTGCACAATTGCACAAAGAAAAAACCTTTCTTAGTCCGAAAGGTTCTTTTGAATGATCTTTTTTAATCTCAACAGCTGATTTAAATTAGTTCCCAAACTTAAGCCGTCGACGGTCATGGCTCTTCGTTTGCTGCATCCGTCCACACCTCCAAGTTCTGTTAATGTTTTCAGTAAGCGGACTTCTTCTTTTTCCTCCTGTAATAAATCCATATCACTAAGAATCGAAAGCCCCGCCACAAGACCATAGGCTCCCCAGTTGGAAACCCCCGCAAGAATTAAATAATCCGCGGAAGAGGTGGCAAATATTTTCTCTCCCTGATCCACATAGGAAATGCCCGTGTCCCGAACCTTTCCCATGCCCATTTCATTTCCCCCGTCCCCGATGGCCAGTGTGATGATTTTATGTTTTTTCGCCATCTCCATTAAAGGATCCAGGTCTCCCACATAGGCGCTGATGTCTTCTCCCCTCATGGAGTGATACTTACCGTCAATGCCCTTACCCGGTCGCTCGATGGCAATCATATGGGTGGGTTCAAAGCCATTCAATATCCCTTGCAGCTCTATTTTATTCACATTAATCGGAACCGAATAAATACTTCCGCTGATTTCCTTGATTTTTCTTAAACCTTCCAGGATATTTTTCGAATACCTGTCCGTTACAATCAAAACCTCTTTGCCTAAATCCTCCAGGGCTTTAGCCAAGGCAACAGAACCCAGGGGACCATCGCTTTCTCCTGCATGGCACTCGGGAACCGTAAATCCCGTTAAGATTAGAATCTTCTTTCCCTGATAGAGAGAATGCAGTCCATTGTAGTAATCTTCATAGAGGTTTAGGCGCTTAGAAATTCCTCTTTTTCCTTCATCTTCCGTAATGATTTCTTCAATCTCACGAAAAGGCACTTCTGTAAGGGATAAGGCCCTCATGTTCAACCCCTCCTTTTGTTAACTGAATCATCAGTAAAAGGGTCAGAGTTTCTGACCCTTTTGTTTTGAAAAAGAAAAGACTAAGTTTCCTGCACCGCAGCCTTACTTCCTCTACTTCTCACGACTTGTAGTGCAACTACTGCTATTAATATCACCAGTCCACCAAGGTCGATTAATTTATTGGGATGAATCAAAAGCAGGGAAGCTAGTAAAAACATAACCCGCTCATAAATCCTTGTATTAGTTAAAAGATATCCTTGTACCGCTGCTCCAAAGGCCACAATTCCAAGACAGGCGGTGATAATCGCCAAGGTCGCCTCAAAGAAGGTAACATCAATCAGTAATAACTCCGGACTCATGGCGAAAATATAGGGAATTAAAAACCCTGCAGAAGCCAGTTTTAATGCGGCCAATCCGGTTTTAAAGGAATCCCCTCCGGCGATGCCCGCACCTGCATAAGCGGCCAATGCTACCGGCGGTGTTACATCCGCAATTACTCCGAAATACAGTACAAATAAATGGGCGGCAAGTAAAGGAACGCCCAGTTCCAGCAAGGCCGGTACGGCCATGGTGGCAAGAACAATATACTTTGCTGTGGTCGGCAGACCAAGACCCAGTATAATGGAAGCGATCATCGTTAAGAACAGCGTCGGAAGCAACATTCCTCCGGCTAATCCAACGATTAAGTTGGCAAAGGTCAGTCCTAAGCCGGTTAAGGTAACCACGCCTACAATGATCCCGGCGCAGGCACAGGCTGCAGCCACACCGATGGCTTTTTTCGCTCCGTCCTGCAGCGCATGAAGAATTTTTGGAATGTTAACTCTTGTATGTTTTCGAAACATACTGACCACTAAGGCGATGATAATACTCCAATAGGCTGCTCTTAAGGGTGAGAATCGTACTAATAGAAAAACCACGGCAATTAAAGGAATGAACAGATGAAAGCCGTCTTTAAGCCCTTTTTTAAAGTCCGGCAAGTCTTCTTTTTTCATACCCTTCAAGCCCTTTTTGGATGCTTGAAGGTGCACCATGGTAATTACTCCAAGGTAATAAAGCAGTGCAGGCACAACGGCACTGATTACGATTTGAATATAGGGAATGCCCGTAAACTCCGACATGATAAAAGCAGCGGCTCCCATAATAGGGGGTAAGATCTGTCCTCCTGTGGAGGCTGCGGCTTCCACTGCTCCTGCAAAGGTGGGCTGATATCCTACTTTTTTCATTAGGGGGATGGTAAAAGCCCCGGTGGTTACGGTATTTGCTATAGAACTTCCGGAAATGGATCCCATAAATCCGCTGGCGATAACTGCGGCTTTTGCCGGTCCTCCTTTTCTGGTTCCCGCACCGGCGAAGGCAATATCAATAAAGAATTGTCCTACCCCTGTGATCTCCAGAAAAGAACCGAAGAGGATAAACATAAACACAAAAGTCGCGGAAACCCCCAGGGGTGTTCCGAAAATCCCCTCCGTAGTCATATACATCTGATTAACGATACGCTGTACTGAATATCCTCGATGACCTAACATCCCGGGTATATAAGGACCTACATAGGTGTAGATTAAAAAAATGATCGCAATAATCGGAAGTTGCGGTCCAATACTTCTTCTTGTCACTTCAAGGACCAATATAATTGCAATAACTCCCATGAGCATATCCAAGGAAGTGGGGCGCCCCATTCTCAGTACAAGCTGATCAAACATAAGTAAAATATATCCGGTCACCATGATGCCTGCTCCCGCAAATAACCAATCAAAAAATTGAATTTTTGTTTTATCAAAGCGTTTACTGGCAGGATATAGTAAAAATCCTAATACCAAAACAAACATTAGATGCACGGCCCGTTGCTTCATGGCCAAAAGGATTCCGAATCCAGCAGTGTATAAGTGAAATAAGGACATGGCGATGGCAATGATTGCAACCGCTAATCCCAGCTTTCCTGCTAATTTTCGTACATTTGATGAAACATCAAATTCTGCCAGTTTTTCATCTACATTAACTTCCACACCTTCTACTTCTTGTATGCTCTTTCTTTCTTCATTAGGCAATGGATTTCCTCCTCTCAATAAAACAGACTTTCCAAAGTTGTCATAGATTTTTCTTCAATCAATATCAAACTACCGGGTTCAACAATGTCGTCAAAAGAAACCGTAGATTCTTCGTTATAAATCAAACGATGATCCGTAGTCTTTCCCGTTCGGAGACGGATTTGAGGTAATCGCACATTGATGCCCTCATTAATATAACGGCCGTCAACTTTTGTAAAATTTTCAAAGGCTTCCGTAGGTAATCCCGCCCCGAAGGACTCATACTCCGTTCGAAGCAATACCACTTCTCCTGATTCTAAAGTAAAAACATCCTTTACCTCGGTTCTCATCACAGAATGATCATAAATAATTGCAAATTCCTGTAACTCCTTCGTTGGAAAAAATAATAGTACCTCTCCCTCTGATTTTATCACTAGTCCCTTTACGGGCCAGCTTAGAAAGAGTGTCAAAATCATTATTAACAAAAAAATAATGGGAATTACCCTTTTAAAAGAAAACAGGGGAAGGCGCCTTTGTTTAGGCACCCTATCCCTGCTAAAATCCTGTTCATAATCAGTTGTAATTCTATTCCACTTCATCAAAGTAACGCTGAGTTCCCGGGTGAAGCTCTAAGGACATTCCATCAAGGGCTCCTTCAAGGCTTACATCCCCGCCTCGGGCATGGGCACTTTCAAGATCGCTTAAGTTTTCAAATAATGCTTTTGTAACCTCATATACCAGGTCATCGGATAATTCCGCTCTTACGGTCAACATTGCCATTACCGCTACTGCATCCACCGGTTCATCTTGATTTCTGTAAGTTCCCGCTTCGATTACTACCTGTGCATAGTACGGATACTCTGCGATAATCTCGTCGATCTTGTCTTGGGAAATCGAAATCAACACTACACTATGCTGCGTTGAAAGGTCGGTAATTGCAGCTGTAGGGGTTCCCGCAGTTACAAAAGCCGCATCTACATTCCCGTCCCGAAGATTATCCGAAGCTTCTCCAAAGGATAGGTAGTCCGGAGTAAAATCGTCGTAGGTGATTCCATGAGCCGCTAAAATTTGTCGTGCATTGGCTTCCGTACCACTTCCGGGAGCTCCTACCGCAACTCTCTTGCCTGCTAAGTCTTCGATAGACTCAATTCCTGCACCGGCGTCAGCAACAATTTGAATTGTTTCAGGATACAGGGTAGCCAAACCTCTTAGGTTTTCCATGGGCTCTTCCGCTTCAAACATTTCAATTCCTTCGTAGGCATAATAAGAAATATCATTTTGAACCATTGCAAAATCCACTTCTCCGTCATTTAACAGGTTAACGTTTTCTACGGAGGCTCCCGTAGATTCGGCGTTGGCCGTTACTCCGTCTACGTAATCATTAATAATGTTGGCAAAGGCTCCTCCTAAAGGATAATAAACCCCTGTGGTTCCACCGGTTGCAATCGCTACTCGATCCGGGCTCTCCCCGCCGTTTTCCACATCACCGTTGTCACCATTATCACCATTGTCACCGTTACCACATCCCACCATGAATATGGATAACACCAGAATACTGATTAACATTAAGGTAAAAATTCTTCTCTTTTTCATGAATTTCATTCCTCCTTAGATAAATTATTTCTACTTGCCCACAAAAACATATAATACCTCTTTATTATATCGATGAAGTTTATGAAACCGACGAAAAACTACAAAATCCTACCCATTAATAATTTAAAAAGTTTAAATTATCTGATAAGTCGGTAAAAAACAGGGCATTTTCTATAAATATTCCTGCTTTATTTCTCTTAGCATCCCTTCTAAAAAACGTTTCACATTAATTTTCGGCTTCTTATCTGACTTTTTTTGTATCCTTAACATCTCTTCCCGAATAGTGGCAAAATCAAATAAACGATGACCGAAACGCTCAAACTTCGGATGATGATAATCTTCAATTCCCAAATTCCCCAGATTATTTAAAGCATACTCAATGGTTCTGCGCATTCTTCTTTCAATGGCTTTTTCACTTCTGGCCACATCGAGATTTCCTCTTTTTTCATAACCCTCTCCGATTTTTTCATAAAGAACCTTTAGATTTTGCAAAAGCTTAACATCCTCTGGATATTCCATAGCGGCAAGGATATGCATGGCCTCCAGAATATCCCGACTTCCGCTTTGACTTAAGATTCCAAGGTCCATAGCGATATTTTCAGCAAGGGTGTAGGCTTTTTCTTTTTTTGTTATGGATTCTCCCGTAGATGATTTCATTACCGTCGAGGATGCTTTTCCGTACTCTTGGTTATTAATAAACAACTGCAGATTTTGAAAGGTTTTTTCCAATCCCTTATATTGAAGTACTTTTCGAATCACATGGGAGACCTCTTCTTTATTGATCGGCTTATGGATGTAGAACTCCACCCCTGCCTGGTAAGCCTCCCTCACCATCATTTTATCCGTGATCTTTGAGATCAGGATAAAGGAACCTTTATAAGCGGAGTTCCTAAGTTTTTTAATGGTTTCGATTCCGTCAAGCTCAGGCATCAGAAGATCAATCATCACCAGATCCGGCTGTAAGTCCAGGACCAAATCAATAGCCTCGGACCCATCCTCCGCTTCTCCGATCACGTGGCCGATACCTTCCTCTTCAATAATATTGGAAATCATCCTTCGAACCCCGGAATCATCATCCACCACGAGAATTTTATTTTCATAATTCACTGTACTCACCTCGAATCACATTATTTTCCTGTACTACAATTTCAAAAGTGCTGCCTTTTCCTTCCTCACTATTAACGGTGATACTTCCTGTGAAAAACTCCACAAGATTTTCCACGTGAGAGAGCCCGAGGCCATTAGAATAACAACCGGAGACCTCATCAAGTTTATTGGAAAAGCCGGGAACGAATATATGCTTTACATCCTTTGAAGAAATTCCCCTTCCCGTATCACTTACTTTTAAAATTAAGTCTTTGTTCTGTTTCATCAGTTCCACATGAATATTCCCCCGTTTTTGTATAGCCTCAACCCCATTGGCTATAATATTATTCAGGATGGATGTCCAGGCTAAGGGATCCTTCGGGTAAAAATCCAGCCCCAGGTCTTTTGTAAAGTGAACGTGTTTATCTGTTTCACCACTATAGGTTTGATGTACTTTTATCGATAACTCCAGAATCTCCGAAAAAGTATATTCTGTTCGCTCCGGCGCCTTCAATAATTTTTTTAAGCCTGTATTTATACGGGTGTAATCATGTTTCACCTCGTGCATCATTCTGGAGATCTGCAGGGCTTTTTTACCTAATTCCCGCTCATTCTTTTCCATTAAGGACTTATAAATTTCATAGCTTTCCTTTGTTAACAGTTCCATATCCTTAGCCGACTTTTGGAGATAGAAGACTTCCGCCTGCAGGGAACTGGTCAACAAAACCAACTCTTCAAGCTTCTTTTTTTCCGCTTGTCGCATCAATCGCAGGCCTTGGTTCTGAGTTGTGGAGTACAGTCCCGTTACAAAGAACATCCGAAGCAAACCAACAATCAGCAGACTTAGGAGATGGATGAAAAACGAAGTCCCTTGGATAAACTCCTGCACAATAATAAAACGAAGTATTATTTCAAAAATATTGGATGAAAAGTCAATTACTCCCAGAGCAAAGCCCATGTGTGTCGGACGATTGTCAAGGGACAGTACCTTGGAGTATTTAACCAATACCGCAAAAAAAGTATAGTATAAGGAACCGGGAATATGATCCAGGATGGCTTCAGGCAGTAATCCATCTCCCGCTCGCAGGCTGATCCAGGTGCGAAATCCTAATATGGCTATGGAGACCAGCACTCCCGTCCACAGCACGGGAATATCTTTTTTATAAAGACATCCCATAGCAAATACAATCACTCCAAGACCGATGCGAAAGGTGGTATCAAAGGGATGAACTCGAAGCTGGGCTGCAAAAACCGTCAGCACCACCACCAATAAAATATCTTTTACGACTCTTTTATTCATATGTCGTTCTGCATTTCCCATGGCTGGCTCCTTTTCAGATTTTTCAGGTTATTAATCTATTTTATCCTTTATCAAAAAAAAAGGCAAGAGACTTCTGTCCCTGCCTTTTCTTTGTTATTTAGTTGTATTGCCTAATATTGTTCCGCCATTCTTTTATAGCCTTCGTATCTTTCCACAGCTTCTTCCTCTGAGCGTTTAAATAAATCTTCTGCAACCTCGGGGAAGGTCTTTGTTAAGGATGCGTATCGAACCTCACTCATTAAGAAGTCTTTAAAGGATTTCGTTGGTTCCTTGGAATCCAGTACAAAAGGATTCTTTCCTTGATCCTTCACAAGCGGGTTGAATCGGTATAAATGCCAGTATCCTGCGTCTACTGCTTCTTTTTGTTGTCTTTGAGTGGCTCCCATACCGCTGGCGATTCCATGGGCAATACATGGAGAGTATGCAATAATTACAGAAGGTCCTTTATAGGCTTCCGCTTCTTTAATCGCTTTTAAAGCCTGATTTTTATCGGCTCCCATAGCAATTTGTGCTACGTACACATAACCGTAATTCGTCATCATCATACCCAGGTCCTTCTTCTTGGTCTTCTTGCCTGAAGCTGCAAACTTGGCAACCGCTGCCGTAGGCGACGCTTTAGAGGATTGTCCTCCGGTGTTGGAGTACACTTCCGTATCCATAACCAGAACGTTTACGTCTTCTCCGGAAGCCAGTACATGGTCCAGTCCACCGAAACCAATGTCATAGGCCCATCCGTCTCCACCAAGAATCCACTGGGAATTTTTAACTAAATAATTTTTCTTATCAAGAATTTCCGCTACTTCCGGAACACTCTTTTCTTTTTCCAATAATGGAAGCATTTCGATGGTGGCTTCCTTGGAACCTTTGCCCTCATCCTTGTTTTCTATCCACTTATGGAAGACTTTTTCCAGTTCGTCGGAAACATTTGCTTCCTTCATTAAATCTTCAATCTTATCTCGAATTTGCAGAGCTGCAAGTTTCATTCCATAACCATATTCCGCATTATCTTCAAATAAGGAGTTTGCCCAAGCAGGTCCTTGTCCTTCATCGTTCTTACAGAAAGGTACAGAAGGTGCACTGCCGCCATAAATTGAGGAACAACCGGTGGCATTGGCAATAACCATTCGATCACCGAATAATTGAGTGATTAACTTCACGTAAGGGGTTTCTCCACAACCGGCACAAGCTCCTGAGAATTCGAACAACGGCTGCTTAAATTGTGATCCCTTCAAGTTTTCCGTATTGGTTAAGTGGGCTCGATTTTCCAGGTTCATGGCATAGTCCCAGTTTTGTTTTTCTTTTGCCACTTGCTCTTCCATAGGCTTCATAATTAGTGCTTTGCCCTTAGGTGCGGGACAAATATCTGCACAGTTTCCACATCCGGTACAATCCAGAGGGGTCACTTGAATCTTGTATTCGTATCCTGAAAATTCTTTGCCCATGGCTTTTAAGGTTTCCATTTCCTGAGGTGCGTTCTTTCGCTCTTCTTCCGTTAAGATAAATGGACGAATGGCTGCATGAGGACAAACATAGGCACATTGGTTACATTGAATACAGGTTTCTTTTTGCCACTCGGGAACATTCACTGC
>PWEO01000115.1 GCA_003553525.1 Clostridiaceae bacterium | reverse complement strand
GGGGGACAGAGGGACGGAGTAATTGTCCTCTTTGCTTAATAAAAACCGAAACCTCACAAAGGAAAAATTATTTTGTGAGGTTGGAATGGAAAGTAAATATTACCTGAAAAGCAGGAGGAGGTACGTAATATGCTTATATTGAGATGCGACTATTGCGGCTACGAACAAAAGGTGAAAAAGCGGTTAGACTCTGAGACCTACGGACAGCTAACGGCGAATAATGGACTTTATTGCGATCGAAGGGACTGTGAGGGGAGAAATCAAAAAACTTTACAAGGAAATATTCGTATTTATGGTACATTTGGCGGCTGGACGATTGTTCGACCTTCAACCATTGAGGAATACCAAGGTGTGAAAAGAGCAAAGGCATTGTTAAAAAGAATGGAGGATCAGAAATGAAGATATTATTGTTATTACCAAAAGGTGTGGAAATACTAGAAGCGAGTGCGTTTATCGACGTATTTGGATGGAACAAACTTCATAATCCGACGAAGACAGAAATTATAACCTGCGGATTTACAAGAGAGATTATTACTACCTACGGGATACCAATCAAGGTGGATATACTAATCGAGGAGGTCTCCGTGAAGGACTATGATGCCTTAGCAGTCCCCGGGGGATTTGAGGAGTTCGGCTTTTACGACGAAGCATTCGATGAACGCTTTTTAGAAATCATAGGGAAATTCAACGATGATAATAAGTATATTGCCTCCATATGTACCGGAGCTCTCCCTCTTGGGAAAAGCGGGATACTAAAGGGAAAAAAAGCCACAACCTATCATTTATCCGAAGGGAAAAGACAAAAACAATTAGAGGGCTTTGGTGCAACGATCGGGAATGAGTCGATTATCACAGAGGGAAACATCATTACCTCCCATGGACCCTCCACGGCACTGGGTGTTGCATTTAAATTATTGGAAATGCTTACCTCACCGGAAGAGGCAGAAAAAACAAAAGAACTTATGGGATTTTAGGGGTACATGGAATTTCCGCAACCATAGTTTTAGGGTTGGGTCGTGTAGGTTGTAGTCGGCAGGTCAGTCAAATGAGAAGTCCCTGCTTTTATAAATTAGCGGAACATGTCACAATGGAGGTGTTGGGTATATGTTTGTAAAATATCCTGATAAGCGAGTTTTAGCGTTTTTTACTATGACTCTTATCCTATTATTAGGGACGATGACTTCAGGGTGCGAACTAAATGAAGATTCCGGGGAAGAACCGGAGAATTCTAAGGAGCAGGCAGAACCTGTGGAGCTTCCTGCGGAAGAGGAGTTTAAAGAACAGTTGGATGTATCTTTGATGGACAGTCTATCTGAACGAAGATCGGTTAGGGACTATTCAGATGAGAAACTGACCTTGACGGAGTTGGCGGCATTATTGTGGTCTGCCCAAGGAATTACTGAAAAACAGAGAGGTTACAGGACAGCACCTTCAGCCGGGGCCACTTATCCCATGGAAGTTTATCTGGTGGTAGAAAATGTGGAGGAATTGAGTCCGGGCTTATATCGCTATTCACCGGATGAACATACTTTGGAACAAATTAAGGAAGGTCATTTCAATGAAGACTTAAAAAATACTGCCCTCGGACAAGATCCCATCGGAGATGCATCGGTAAACTTGGTAATCACCGCAGTATATGAACGGGTGATGAATCGATACGGGGAGAGAGGCGAGCGGTATGCCAAAATAGAAGCCGGTCATATTTCTCAAAACATCTATCTGTCCTGTTCGGCTTTAGAACTTGGAACCGTTGCCATAGGTGCTTTTAATGATGAACAAGTGATTGAACTGTTACAATTACAAGAGGGTGAATATCCTTTATATATTATGCCGGTAGGAAAAAGGTAATGAAGGATAGTGATGAACCACAGGACAGAGCAATACCTCGTTTTTGCATCACTGATTTCACAGCATGGTCTCGAATACCTTTTTGCCACCGTGTAGGGGTTACCATGGCAATCATTCATTTTTTCCCTAAATTTACGAAGGCAGTGCCTTCAAGTTTGGTGGCGATTATTGTGATGACGGTTTTGGCCCCGGTGTTTTCCTTTTCGAAACTTTTGGATGTGGAGCCTTCCCTGGGACCGGAAATGAAGTCCACGGGAGAGTCCATCGGAATGGAGGTTTCCTATCCCAAGGCGTTGTATAAAGCCCTGCTGGCATCAGGAATTAAGGTACCCCTGGACGGAAGGTTACTGGTAACCATTGCGGATAAAGACAAAGAGGAGGCCATGCCCCTGATTAAAGGATATCACGGCAAAGGCTTCAGTTTATCCGCCACGGCAGGAACGGCAAAAAAAAGCTGAAAGAACTGGGAATCCCCGCACAGGAAGTGGGTATGCTTGGGGAGGACAGGGGGACGGAGCTTTTGTCCTCCTTTCGCTTGAAATAACCTTCTCAAAGCCTAAATAACCGTTTGGGGGAAGGGTCACAGGGGTAGGGTAATTGTCTCTATGAAGCAGGCACTCCAACTATCTCTGGACTATGTGCTTGCATTAAGGTGCGGCTCCATGATCTGCCATCAAAAGAGTTGTAATCCTCTGTGGACTATGTCTGTCTACTGAAACGTTAATGTTTTTCGTTGTAGAAACATAATTCCTCCATTGAGGTGTTGTTTATTTTTTTAACACCCGGGTAAAATTTAATAAGGAGGTTAGATTATGCTAAGAAGACTGGATTCTAATGAAGATAATATTATAGAATATGAAGTAATGGAAAAAATCAGCGAGGAAGATAGTAAACGAATAGTAGAGGAATTGAATAACCATATCGAAATGTACGGTACAATAAAAGTATTTATTCGTGCCCACTCCATTCCCACGCCGGAGTTATCTGCAGTAAGCGATCGACTATCTTTTGCTATGGATCACTTAACCAAAATAGAGAAATACGCTTTGGTCACGGATTCCAGAATTAATGCCGTCTTGGAAAGAATGATCGATCCTGCTATCAATATGGAACTGAAGGTCTTTCCACCGGAAAAAGAAGAAGAAGCCCGGGCCTGGTTACGGGACCATTCAATGGGAGAGACAAGGATTATCAGTGAAGATCTGAAAGAGTAATCATTCCAGTGGAATAAATCCGGGCGGATATTTTTAATTATCCCCGGGTGTGGGATTATACTAGGAGGCTGCATATGCTAAAAAAAACGATCATCGGAATACTTGTAGGGATGATACTGATATATGGAGTTTACGCATTGATACATTGGACCGGAGAAGTTCAGGATATTGAAGAAATGACCGTGACGCGGATTAGCTATGATGAGGTTCCTGAAAGTATTCAAACATCTATTAATGAGATGATCGACAGAGATGAAGATTTTCGCTATCAAGAGATAAACAGAAGGTCCTTCTTCACTGATCATAACAGCCGAAGTATGGTGAAAACCCGCTATGAGGTATTTTTGCCGCCGGAAGGGACTATATTGGAAATTATTGAAACAGGGGAGGAAGACACCCGTCATGGCGTGATGAGGGTGGTATATAGCTTTGTGGAAAAAGAGGGAGACAGAACCGACGAAAAGGAAGACATCGTTATTCTGAAAGTTGACAATTATGTACGGGGAGAGTTTCGAGCAGTACTTGCAGAAGAGCAGCACCGATAGTAGTATAATTTAAAATAACCGCCTATGGAGTTGTAAGAATCCAATGGCGGTTTTTATATTTACGAAATCATAAAGAGTTTTTCCAATGCTCCACGATATCTATGGGAGGTTACATAAATGAAAGCCCACTGCGCTGATGCAATGGGCTTTTTTTGCCTAGAACTTAATACTTATGGTGTTGATTTTCTCCCTTTTCCGTGAAAGTGCCTCTTTAATCGGGAAGGATTCCCCTTCTTCATGGGAATCGGTGGGGAGAGAAAGGTGTTTTGCTATGACCTTAATATCCTTGTCAACTTCGTGAAGAACCACTGTCATGCGAAGATTGCGAAACTCCATTTCTTCACCCATTATGTTAAAGTGAACATCCATACAAGCCTGAAAAATTGCAGTAGTATCGTTTAGAATCTGCATTTCTCGTTTACGATAAATTGTTTTTATAGGAGTAGTGACGGCTTCCAAGTCACGCTTGAAAATTGCCAGGCCTTCATCTTTATTATAGACCTGCTCATCAACTCCTGTGCCGCATCCGTAAAAGCTCTCGGCCAAATAGGAAGCAATGCTGTTTAAATCTCTTTTCTGGAAATAAGTTTCCAGATAGTCTTCCATAACAACATTAAATTTATTTGCCACTTCAATCGAAAGCAAAGCCATGAGTTACCCTCCTTAGTACGAATTCTTTAATATAATTATATCATAAACAAAGAGGTTTTAAGGAAAAAATTTATTTTTTTAGAATCATCTGAAATCAGTCTTCAGGCGGAGAGAGAATGAGACCTAAAGCCCTTCTGGAAGATGTATTTCCAGGATATAATAAATTAATTCTTCAAGGAGTCAATGTCGTTATTACAAAGATCATAAAGGAGCAACCCTACCGTGAGACTGATAAAATGGGACAGGGTATAAATAGCTTAATTTAAGGGAAGTGTGGATCTTTGAGGAGTAACTGGACGCTTTTCTCAAAGGGAGCTGGCAGCGTAACCGACCATCTTCATGGTCGTTTTTTTTGAGTTTTATTTTAACGGTAAAACTGCTTAGAGGAAAGTGCTGCGGCTTAATTTGACTGATCGGAGCCATAACAAAAGTAAACGTCCCCCAAAAGATCGAAAGAGAAGTCCGGTTTGTCACAGATAAAAAAATCGTAAAGAGAAAGGAAAGATGAAAAAATGAAAAAATGGAAAAAAGTGATTATCGGTGCAGGTTTGGTAATCGGTGTGCTTGGGCTGGTCATGTTGTTTTTCGTAACGAGAGGGTTAGACGAGGGCAAAGCCCTTGTGATCAATGAAGTGGACCTGCAAAGCCTGGAAGATGGAATGTATCCCGGAGAATATGAGGGGGGAAGATGGACAAACACGGTTGAAGTGGAAGTCCAGGACGGAAAGATCCAGAATATCCGTTTGACGGGCGGATTTGAAATGAAAAAGGTTAAGGAAGAGATCTATGAAAAGGTGATGGAAAATCAAGGTGTAGAGGTGGAAGTGGTATCCGGTGCAACGGTTTCCAGCAAGGCTTATCTAAAAGCCATAGAAAATGCCTTGATCGGAGAATAAGCGCCAAAAATGAATAAATATACGAAATAGAACGATAAAACCAAGAAAAATAAAGGAGGATCAAAAAAATGGAAACATTAATTGCCTATAGTACAAAGCACGGTGCAACGGAAAAGGCCGCTAAAATTCTGGCTGATAAAATCGAAGGGACGGCAACGCTGATCAATCTGAAGGATAGTAGCGCAAAATCCCTTGATTTAACAAAGTTTGACGTGGTTGCGGTGGGTGGCTCTATCTATGCCGGCAGCATTCAAAAAGAAGTACAGGAATTTTGCAGGGAAAATGAAGAGATTCTGTTAACAAAAAGGCTAGGGATATTTATATGCTGTGGAAATGAAGAACTGGTCGAGCAGCAGTTAACCGCTTCTTTTAGCGAAAAAATCTTTGAGCGGGCCATCGCAAAAGGGCATTTTGGTTATGAGTTTGATTTTGAGAAGTTGAGTTTTTTTTCGAAGTTTATTGTGAAAAAAGTATCGAAGATCAAGGAGAGCCAGTTCCGGATTAATGATGAAAACATTCATGCCTTTGCCGAAACCTTGCGTTGATAGGGTGTCAACCGAAAAAGGAGTGTTGATTTGAAAAAGATAATCTTAACTGTAATCATTTTATTGATCGTCCTGTTGGCAATTTCGTATATTCAGTTTCGCGGGGAAATAGCGGCGGCCCGGAACAGGGTGCTTGAAGGAAGTGAAGTTTATTCTAGCGAGTATGGAGACATAGAGTTTGCCGTTGAAGGGGAGGGACCGGCGGCGCTTCTAATTCACGGAGCAGGCGGCGGTTACGACCAGGGAATGTTGATCGGAAAAAAAGCCCTAGGGGACGGATTTACGTATATTTCGGTTTCCCGTTTTGGTTATCTGCGTTCACCTTTCATGGAAGAATCAACCGTAGAGAATCAGTCGGCAATTTATGCCGCTGTGCTTGACCATCTGGAAATTGATGAAGCGGTGATCCTCGGAGCATCGGCCGGGGGTCCATCGGCTCTTCAGTTTGCACATGACTACCCGGAGCGGAGCAGTGCTTTAGTTTTGCTTTCATCAGTATCCATGTATATGGGTGACGAGATACCCATAAGCACAAGAATCATCAACACGATCCAGAAATCCGATTTCAGCTATTGGCTGGTGATAAAAATGTTTCGATCCCAGTTTTCCCAGATGGTTGGTATTGATAAAAACTTGTACGCAGAACTCAGCCCTGAAGACAAACAATATGCCGACGATATGATCGATTTCATGCACCCCATGAGTCCCAGACGGCCGGGAAACATTCATGAAGCGGAAATCAAGCCCCTCACCGGTGAAGCGATGGGGGATATATCAGTGCCTACGATCATACTCCATGCCAAGGACGATTTCCTGGTAACCTTTGACCATGCGGATTTTGTGCATAAAAACATTGCTCATTCAGAGCTGGTTACTTTTGAAAGCGGAGGACACGCCTTAATAGCGGAAACCGCGGTCATCAACGAACGAATAAGGGATTTTCTGATCAGAAGCCAATAAGCAGATCTTAATTAAAAATTGATATAAAATTTGTTCAGCCTATACAAAAAACAGCGCTAAACACATTAAACGAGGGGTAATGGATATGAATCGCTTAATAATTAAAAATGATTTAAAGAGAAACAAAGTGATTAACCTGGCATTGCTTTTGTTTATCATTTTTTCGGCGGGTCTTGCGGTCTTATCTGTGATAATGGGCATTCAAACCTTTACCTCAATTGCTGAGTTATACGAGAATGCCGAGCCGCCTCACTTTCTTCAAATGCATAAGGGGGATATCGATCAGAAGCAAATAGATGCATTCATTTCAGATTATGAAGGAGCAACCTATTGGCAAACCGTGGAAATGATTAATGTCCACGGCGAATCCCTTTCTATTGAAGGAAATAAGGAGATCTACAACCTTTCCGACTGCCGGTTGGATATTGGTCTGGTAAAGCAGAATGAAACGAAGGATTTACTCTTGAATTCTGAACATGAAAAAGTGATCCTTGATGAAGGGGAAGTTGGAATTCCTGTACTGTTAAAGGAAATGTATGATATGGAAATTGAGGACCGGGTTATTTTGACCGCTAACAATGTTCAACGAAACTTTGTCATTAAGGAGTTTATTCTGGATGCTCAAATGAATTCCCCCATGGTTTCTTCTACCAGAATACTGCTGAGCCATGAAGATTTTCACATGCTGAATGGTCAGGCGGGAGAGAGTGAATATTTGATCGAAGCCTATTTTACCAATTCGAAAGAGGCTTCGAGTTTTCAAACAGCCTATGAAAACGCAGGGCTTCCTCAAAACGGACAGGCAGTAACCTATGCAATGATATTTTTATTAAGTGCAATTACCGATATTACAACGGTGTTTGTTTTGCTTCTGGTAAGCATACTGCTAGTAGTTGTTT
>PWEO01000036.1 GCA_003553525.1 Clostridiaceae bacterium | reverse complement strand
TGGAAGTTACATATAAATGGATAAAATATCCAGGGACTAAGGTCCCTGTTTTTTTTATGCCTTTTATCCTTGGAATAAAGGGACCATTCGAATCTTATATTAATAATTCTCCCGTCCTATAATAATAGTAACTTAAAAACAGCTTCGCATATTCAGACAGAAATTATATAGGTACTTAATAATAGCGAAAGCAAAAAAAATTAAAGGAGGAAGAAAAATGTTAAAGCAAATGATGGAATTAGGGAAATATGCTATGATGCACTTAAGAAATGAGAAAGGGCAAGGTATGGTGGAGTACGCATTGATCATTGCCTTAGTCGCAATTGTTGCCATCGCGGCATTAATCTTACTGGGGCCTCAAATAGCGGATATTTTCACAAATATTACGGACAGACTTGGCGACACTCCAGCAGGAGACTAAGAATTCAAAGTATAGTAAACACAAGTAATCTAAGACCTTCGAAAGGAACTTAAAAAATCAAGTAGAACGATTGGGATTTCTTACATCGGCTGCAGGCTTTGACAGAAGCACACTACAAAAAATATATAAGCACGATACGCCGATGTAGAGGGTCCTGAGGGGCCCTTTATTAAATCACAGGAATTTGGGGAAGATCAAGGATTAATATGTGTAGGGCCTTATCAAAAAATGAATGATAGTTAAGAGAGGAAAGAACAGGGTTATTATAATACAAGCTAAAGGAGGGATCTAAGTGAAGGTACTAAAAAATGAAAAAGGCCAGGCCATGGTGGAATTCGCTTTGATCCTTCCGGTACTGCTTCTTTTAGTAATGGGAATAGCGGAATTCGGGATGATGTTTAATTCTTATCTTTCGGTTCAAAACGCCACGAGGGAAGGTGCTCGGATCGGTATTGTGGGGGCGAGCGATGAGGAAATGGAGGAGCGTATTCTCACAACCAGTCCGAGTCTTAGAAAGGACCGCATGGTTATTACCATTGAACCGGAAAGTAATTCACGGATCTCCGGTGATACTTTACGAGTGCAGGTAAACTATGATTATAGAATGGCGGTACCGTTCATTAGTACTTTATTTGGTGGGAACATTAATCTAAGTGGAGAGTCCTCCATGCGAATTGAGTGAGGGGTGAAAAAATGAAAAAGCTAAATAATCAAGGAAGTGCGGCCATATTACTATCTATTGTAATGGTGGTCTTATTAGGATTTACGGCGTTAGTGGTGGATATCGGAATGGTTTACGCAGAACGCACAAAACTGTCAAATGCTATTGATTCAGCTGCATTAGCCGCGATTTTTGAACTGCCGAATCATCCGGAAAAAGCGGAGGCTATAGCCTTGGAGTACTTAGAAAAAAACAATGTAGACGTAGGGGATGCAAAAGTCATTATCGGGGAAAATCATCGAAGCATTGAAATTATTGGTTTAAAAGAAGTGAAACACTTTTTTGCACCGGTACTTGGGATTTTAAGCAGTGATACCGGGGCGACAGCCAAGGCTATTATCGGACCGGTCGGTTCTGTAAGTCGGGGGATTAGGCCTTTTGCGGTAGAAAAATTCCCTTTTCAATACGGTGATAAAGTGGTACTAAAAGCCGGCGCTGGCGGTGGATATCATGGAAACTACGGAGCAGTAGCCCTTGGAGGAACCGGAGCCAATGTATTTAGAGATAATTCTTTATACGGCTATACAGGGACCATCTCAGTAGGAGATTTGATTGATACGGAACCGGGGAATATGCAGGGAGCGACCAATGACATACGAAATTATATTAACTCTGAGAGCTCGGACTTTGAAAATATTCCAAAAGATTCTAAAAGACTATGGACCATGCCCTTAGTGGATGAAGTGGATCCAAGTGGTCGGGATGAGCTCTTAGTTGTGGGATTCGGACAATTTTATGTCGAGGAAGTTATCAGTGCCGGGGGACACACCGAAATCACAGGTCGATTTGTAGAATTTGTCACGAGCGGAACTATTGATGAAAACATAGAAGATACCGGCACCTACGGTGCAAAACTGACAAGATAGAGGTGAAGTAATGAAAAGCACACAGCAAAAGTTAATTTTAATTGCATTTTTGCTAGCGGTACTCACCGCAGCCCTTGGCTTTATGCACTTACGGAGTCTAGAGGCACCACGGGCGGAAACGGAAAAAATTGGAATTTTAGTGGCTGCGGAGACCATTCCCCCGCGAACCTTAATTGAGGAAAATATGATCAAGGAAATTGAAGTGGAAGATCATAGCTTATTTGTAAATTATATGAACCAAAGAGAGGATATTGTAGGACAATATTCCAAAGAGACAATCGTAGCGAATGAAGGATTTTATAGAGACAAACTTGTCGATGAAAGCCAAAGTGAACTCAGTCTTAGGATTCCTGAAAATCATCGGGCTTTATCCATCGGTGTAACCGGAGGGTCCGGAGTGGCTCATTTAATTAAAGCAGGAGATTTTGTAGATGTAGTAGTATATATCGCAGAGAAGGAAAAAAATGAAGAAATCATCAATCCCCAGATGGCAAAAATGTTTTTGCAGCGACTGGAAGTACTGGCCATTGATAAACAGATGAACCGAGAGGAAGGCAATAGCGGATCTGAAGTACCCGGAGGATTCTTAATCACTCTGTCGGTACCCATTCATCAGGTTGAGGTTTTGGTATTGGCTGAAAATGTTGGAAACCTCGATGTGGCTCTTCGGCCTTTAGACGATGAGAATACTCAGGACACTCCCGGAGCCCTATGGGAGCAATTAAGCATCAATCATAGCGGGGTGTTAGCGGAAGAAGACCGGGATAAAGATTATTCCGAAGAAGAGAACGATGAAAACGAAGGCGAAAACTCCGATCAAACGGGAGAATCTGATGAAATAAGTGGTGAGGGAGCGAGTAATAATACGGAACAGGAGTATACCTATTATGTAGTGAAGCAAGGAGATACTCTTTCTAACATTGCTCGCGATATTTATGGAGACTATAGAAAATATATCCTCATTCAAGAAGCTAATAATATTGAAGATCAAAGTTTAATTAATACCGGGCAAGTTTTAAAAATTCCAGCAGAGGACTAGCAAGGGGCGATAACGTGGAGAAAATAAAAATACTGATAGCCGATGATGTACTAGATATCATCAAAGTCGTCAAAAAAACCTTAAGTCTCGAAGATGAGACCTTTGAAGTGGTGGGAGAGGCTGCGAATGGTCAGGAAGTCCTGGATTTAATACCAAAGGTAAAGCCGGACATCGTGCTGATGGATATCAATATGCCGGTGCTTAACGGATTAGAGGCTACGGAAAAAGTCACAAAAGAATATCCGGATGTTGCTGTAATTATGATGTCGGTGCAAGGGGAGGCGGAATACCTAAAAAAAGCCATGTTCCATGGAGCTAAGGAATTTATCATTAAGCCTTTTAATTATGATAGCCTAGTGGAGACGATTAAAATCACCCATGAGCGACACCGGGAAATGCAAAAGGGCCTCATCCCAAGGGAAGAAAAAGATAAGGAAGGAAAAGTGATGACCTATTTCAGTTCTAAAGGGGGGGTGGGCAAATCCATTCTCTCGTTGAACACCGCCATCACCATGAGCCAAGAAAAAGAGCAAAAAGAATTGTTAATGGATTTAGATCTTCAATTTAGCGATATTTCTATTTTAGTGAATAAATACAATGAGCGCACGATTTTAGATTTAGTGGATGAAGGTCATTTAAATACCTATCAGGAAATAAAGCCTTATCTTTATGCCTACAATGAAAATCTTGATATGCTCTTTGCACCTGGGAAACCGGAAGCTGCGGAGTATATCAGTAAAACCAGTATAGAAAAGATAATAAAAGCACTAAAGCATAAATATGATCTGATCATCGTTGATACGGGAATAAATTTTAATGAGAACACCTTATATGTTCTGGATCATGCAGAGATCATATTCTTTGTTTCCACCATGGAGATTGCTTCTTTGAAAAACACTAAACTTGGCCTTAAGGTCATGGAATCATTAGGTTATGATAACAATAAAGTCAAACTGCTAATTAATCGATCTACTACAAAATACGGTGTAAGTAAAAGGGATGTGGAAGAGGTTTTTAAAGACTCGATTTACGCCATGATTCCCGACGAAGAAAAAACAGTAAGCATATCTGTAAACCGAGGAGAGCCATTTTGCGGAAAAGGAAGACTGGGGAAATCCAAAATTGAAAAAGCCATCGAAGCCATGTGCACTGATATTTTAGAATAGGGGGAACAGAGATGTCACTGATTAAAAGGTTGGAAGAAAAGCCTGTGGATAAAAATAATTCAAAACGCAAAGATTCTGGCATTGACCCCTATGTGGAGTTGAAAATGAAAATTCAAAATCGGGTTATTGAAGATCTGGATATTGATTTCAATGATATTACCGATTCCAATGATAAGTTAAAAGAAGAAATTAATACAATCTTATATAAGCATATTGAAGCGGAATCCTTAAATATGACGACGAATCAAAAAAGAAAGATCAAAGAAGAGCTCATTGATGAGATTATCGGTTTTGGTCCTATTACCGCTTTACTGGCGGATGATCAAGTTACAGAGATCATGGTAAATTGTGCGAATAAGGTTTACGTAGAGCGAAACGGTAAACTTACATTAAGTGACGCGAAGTTTAAAAATGATAATCACGTGTTGCATGTGATCAAGAAGATTGTGGCTCCCATTGGAAGACGTATTGATGAGAGTTCGCCCATGGTTGATGCTCGGCTTCCCAATGGATCCCGGGTAAATGCGATTATTCCTCCCCTGGCTATTGACGGACCCTCTATTACCATACGGAAGTTTGCGGAAGATCCGTTTAAGGTTGAGGATCTCATTAGATTTGCCACCTTAAATACAAAAATGGCTGAGTTTCTTCGAATATGTATCGAAGGGAGACTGAACGTGGTAGTCTCGGGAGGGACGGGAAGTGGAAAAACCACAACCCTAAACGTTCTATCCAATTTTATACCTCATGACGAACGAATTGTCACCATTGAAGACGCCGCCGAGCTTCAACTTCCTCAGGAACACGTAATCAGACTGGAGAGTCGACCGGCAAACATTGAGGGAAAAGGGGAGATTGCTATACGGGATTTGGTAAAGAACTCCCTTCGAATGCGACCGGACCGGATCATTGTTGGAGAGGTTCGTTCTGGCGAGGCACTGGATATGCTTCAGGCTATGAACACCGGCCATGACGGATCTTTAACCACAGGACATGCCAACTCCCCAAGGGATATGCTTTCTAGAATTGAGACCATGGTACTGATGTCGGGAATGAATTTACCAATTCGTGCCATTAGAGATCAAGCGGCCTCTGCCATAGACCTAATCGTCCAGCAGTCAAGGCTGATGGATGGAAGTCGAAAAATCACCCATATTACTGAAGTCCAGGGAATGGAAGGTGATGTAATTATTCTGCAAGACATCTTTATTTTTCAGCAACAGGGGCTGGATAATAATGGGAAAGTTAAGGGGGAATTTGTCTCTACGGGGATCATGCCGAAATTTGTTAAACGCTTGAAAGAACAGGGAATTAATATTCCAATGGATATATTAAACTAAGAATAATACAGAAACCGAAGGTGATGAAAATGTTATACTTTATAACCTTAACTGCATTCTTATCAATATGGGCTATTGGCACTGTGGTGCTTTTAATGATCTTTCATCGGGAACGGCCTATTGATCGATTGAAAAATTTAGATTATCAACCAAAGGGAAAAAAGAATAAGGGAAAAAACCGCTATGAGAAGACGACTATTATAAAACTGTTATCAGGCTTAGTACCAAACATTAGTTGGAATCGAAAAAAAGCCCGTGCCATGGAACTGGAGCTCATCAAAGCCGATATTCCCATGACATTAGAAGAACTATTTATCATTAAACTTATGTCTTCTGCAATTATAGGTTTTTTCATTTATGTAGTGCTCCGAAGTCCTGCCGCAACAATTTTGATTGCACTTATCGTGTGGAACACTCCAAAACTGATTATTCACCGTAAGAAAAAAGCCCGTATTAAGGAATTTGACCATCATCTGATTGATGGTGTCAATATTCTTACTAATTCTCTAAAGGCAGGATACTCCTTTTTACAGGCTATTGCGGTCGTAACGAAAGAAACGAAAGGAGCCTTCACAAAGGAGTTTAATAAGCTGTTAAAGGAAATGAGTCTTGGAATTTCTGAAGAAGAGGCCCTGCAGAATCTAATGGAAAGAATGGAATCCGAAGATCTTCGATTAATGATGAATGCCATTTTAATCCAAAAAGATATCGGTGGGAATCTAGCGGAAATCCTTGAAAATATTTCTGAGACTATACGGGCAAGACAGGCTATTCGGAATGAAGTTAAAACTTTAACCGCGCAGGGAAAGCTTTCGGGAGCTGTTGTGACATTACTGCCTATTTTACTAGGGGTAGCAATATACATTCTAAACCCAGAATATATTAGCGAACTTTTCACTACGAGCATTGGTATAGCAATGGTTGGAGCCGCCGTGCTGAGTCAGTTTATTGGAATTATGTTTATTCGAAAAATTATCAATATTGATTTATAGGAGGGAAGAGGGATGCTTTATATCATCGTCATTACTTTATTTTTATCTGTATTTTTAATGATGTATGGATTGTTTTTGATTTTAGGAAAAAATAAACTGATTATGGAAAAACGGATGAATGAAATTAAGGATGAAAGACATAGTGAACAAGAAGAGCAGAAGAACAAATCTTTTATGGAAAGGATGCTAAAACCCATTTATCGGGGGATTACCCGGATGATCATAAGGACCACCCCTTCTCGAAATATTGAGAGTTTTCATAGAAAATTGGAATCAGCGGGACTTTTGAAGAGCAGTACTAAGGAAAAATGGTTGTATATTAAAGCCATGATAATGTTGATTGCGGCCTCTTCCATGGGAGCCTTAGTGTATATGAGTACAGAAAGTGTGGTTCTTGCAATATTCACTTTTTTATTTATGCTGTTATTTACAAATGTATTTTTCAACTTTTTTTTATCGCGAAAGGTCTCTGCTCGAAAAGAGAGAATTTTAAGACAACTACCTTACACATTAGATCTTGTTACGGTAAGCGTGGAAGCGGGATTATCTTTTGATGGTGCAATGGCTCGAGTGGTATCCAATATCCATGGGGACCTTTGCGATGAGTTCGGGAAAAGTCTTAAGGAAATTCGAATGGGAATTGAGCGTAAAATTGCTCTTCGAAACATGAGCAATCGCTGCGATGTTGAAGAGCTTTCAATGTTTATTACCTCTATCATCCAGGCCGACGAACTCGGTGTAAGCCTTGGAAAGGTTCTTAGAATCGAATCTGACAATCTTCGGGAGCACCGGAAACAAGTGGTTCGGGAGAAGGCTATGAAAGCACCGATCAAGATGCTTTTTCCTTTAGTTTTTTTCATATTTCCCTCAATTTTTATAATCATTTTAGGTCCTGCGGTAATCCAAATGATCGACATGTTTGCGGGGGGACTCTAAGATGGCAAAAACCATAAGCCTTACGGTGAATAAAACGTTGGAAGTTCATGTAGCGGATACATTTAAAGACCGACTGCTCGGTTATATGTTTCAAAAAGAGC